>JAGDAW010000207.1 GCA_017959345.1 Lachnospiraceae bacterium
ACCTCTATGAGGATTTCGCCGGCGTGTTCCGCCCGATCGAGTGGCATTCGGTGTCCGCGGCGGAGGCCGCGTCCATCGCGGAGGCGTCGAGGGCCCAGGAAGACGCGCGGAGGCAGGAAGCGGAAGCCGCGGCGCGGACTTCGCAGCAGGAGATCGACGCGGCGGCGTCCGGGGAGGGACTGCTGGGGCGGTAGGAGAGGAAAGCCAGCTTTACCGGGCAGGAAGCACGGGAACGGGAAAAGACAGGAATACCCGGGCTTACAGGGTTGGCCCAGGCGTACGAAGTGCGAAATGACAGATCCTGGGTACTGTCCGGATTTTAAGGAATGAGCCGGGCGTACGAAGTATGGAAGCCCCCGAATTCCGAATCCCGACCCGGATTATAAAAATCTTGACATAAAAACAACGGACACACAGGCGTTCAGATCCCGTATGTCCGTTGTTTTTTAATGGGCTTCGGCAGCCCGTATGAACCGATAACCGCTCCGCTTATGCGCGGGTCCGGCCGTGCGGCCGGGCTGTATGCTTCGCCGGTCTGCCGGGCCTCAGCCGCAGAGAACGCACGGCTCCGGGCGATCGCGGGGTGCGGCGCCGGTCTGCCAGAGTACGCACGGCTCCGGGCGATCGCGAAGTGCGGCGCCGGCTTGCCGGGCCTCAGCCCTGCATCCGGAGCGTCATGAAGAACTGCACCATCTCCGACACGACCCGGCACTCCTCCCGGAGCAGCATCTGGACGTTCGTGGCGTTGATGGACACGGGGATGTTGACTTCCGTGATGAAGGGGTGCCCGGTGATCGTGACTTTCACCTTCAGCCCGGTGATGCGCTTGTTCGGGGGGCAGAGCGGCACGCCCGGATAGCCTCCGGCGATGCTGTTATAGAGCTGCACCCATTCCATTTCGCGCCGGCGCCGGTCTTCGTCCGAAGAGAGCGTCATCGTCTGGGACTCCACCATGACGCCCGCGGCCTGTTTGTAGGTGAAGACATCCGGGTCGTTCACATTTGCCCGGACCCACCAGCCGTGGGTGTCGTCCGCGTAGACGTACGGCGTGCCGAGCGCGCCGTCCCCGCTCTGGATGGTCCGCGTCCGCACAAATTCCTGCGCGTAACGCCGCCGGTCTTCGTCCCGCGCGACCACGTGCTGCAGGAAATCCGCCTCCGTCATCCGCTTGAAATCCGCGTCCCGCAGCTCGGAGCTGCATTTTTTCACACATTCCCCGCAGAGCTTGCTGCCGTCCCCGAGGGTCTGGCCGGAAAAGAAGCCGGAGAGCACGCCGATCTTCTTCCCGCAGCCCGTGCAGGTCTTTTTATCGAATAATCCCATATCGTTCCACCGCCTTTCCTGAAAATACGGTCGCGTCAGCGATCCGGTGCGCCGGGCCGGAGCGCGCTTCACGCGTCCGCCGGACAGCTTCATTATGGCAGAAATGCGCCGCGCTGTCAAGGCGGTTTGGGGGAGAGGGGAAGTCGCGGAAAAGAGGCACAGAATTGACGCCATATTCTTCACACAGAGTAATTCAAATTAAGAAACACGATGAAAATGGCTGGTTTTCCAACCGTTTTCGCTTGACAGAGGAATATCATGCCAATTATAATGGTCAAAAAGGAGGTCTGCCATGCGGTTAAAATCCATTTCCGTCGGAGGTTTTAAGAACCTTCGCGATACAACGATACGCTTTGACAGCAGTATGATCGCCGTCATTTCCCCCAACAACTATGGGAAAAGCAATCTGCTGGAAGCCATTCGTTTTGCAGATGATTATATGACGGCCGGGCCCGGCATACGGTCGGGCATGATGTCCTGGAAGAGCGGGATACCCCTGACGCCCGGCCTTGCCTCGGAACCATTTCGCTTTGAAATGGAACTGGAAGAACCCCTGCTTGGGGAGTACCGTTTCATCCGGTATGGGTTTTCATTCCGATGGTACCGGGATGACGGGAAAGGACAGAGAATACTGGATGAACGGATTGAGATGCGCCCGGATGAGAGCACCCGGTATTCGGGTTTCCTGAAACGGAGCGAAGGGAAATACAGACGCAGCAAAAGCACAAACGCGTTCAGGAACATCACGCTGGACGACAATGTATTGGCGATCGATGTGCTCTCGTCGATAGAAGACCTGGATTATAAAGAAGTCTTACAGGCGATTCGCAGGTTCAGGTACAGGATTTGCGATGCATTGGATGTAAAAGACCATTACTGGTTTTCCCCGCTCGGGTTTGCGGATGAAGACGAGGACAGGATCCGCTTTAATGATACCGACGTCCCGAGGGCGATCTATAAACTGAAAGAATCATTTCCCGATCAATATGACCTGTTTGAGGATGCGGTCCATACCCTGTTCCCTGAGTTTACGAAGATCCGTGTCCAGGCATACGATATGGGGGACAAACCGGAAGTGAAGCATCTCCTGATCGTCGGGGAGAAAGCGGCTGAGACAAGGGATTTCGAAAAGGTTCCTTTCCGGATCAGGGATACGGCGTACAGACTCATGATTACAAGCCGGAACCTGAACCAGCCGGTCAGCATGTCCATGATGTCTGCGGGTACAAAGCGCATTTTCTGGCTTCTCGCCAATATCTTTATCGCAAGCTGCACGGATGTCTGTTTCATCGGGATTGAAGAGCTTGAAACCAGTATCCATCCGAAAATGCTTAAGAACCTTCTGGAGCTGATCAGCGATTCGCTTGGGGACACCCGGCTCATCATCTCCAGTCATTCGCCGTATCTGGTTCAATATATGAAACCTGGCCAGATATACGTCGGGGCCCCGCAGAAGACAGGGGATGCGCAGTTCTCGTCTATTCGCGGGTCCAGAACAAAGCAGCTGGTTGCGGCTGCCCGCGCATACGCGCTTTCTGTCGGAGAATACCTGTTTGAGCTGATGTCAGGCGGCGAATCCTCGTTCCGGGTCCTGCAGCATTATCTGGAGGCGCCGCGGGATGAAGATTAAACTGAAATACACTTTTCAGGGTCCAGAAGTGGAACTTGAAGCTTGAAAGTACCGGTTAAGCCGGCTTTTCCCAAAACGAATTTCACCTCACTGCGCAATTCTTTGCTTACAATTCTTTGAAGAACGGGCTGATCGGGAACCCGGAAGAGGGCGGGGGGACCGGCCCAGGCAGGCCATGGATGCCTTATAACCGCATCATCGATGGCCGTACCGTTCTCACAAATTCATTCTCCCTGAAAACGGATATCCTGAAAAACAAAATTATGTACAAAAACTCGCACAATAATGCTTGACTTTGCGGAAAAAAGGGTGTAAGATAACGGACGATGAGGGATAACTGTGTCCTATTTATGCCCTCAGACAGGGCGTGGGCGGATTTCCGAGAGTAAAACCATCTAAGGAACAGTTATTGATAAAGTTAATTTATATGATTTTATCATAATTACCGTTGGATGTTGTTTCTGATTTCTCGGCCCTGATGGCTGATTGGCTGCGTTGACTATGATCGTATGTCAATCCCGTGGGAAACCGCCCGAAATCATAAAAAAAAGTCCGACGAATACGAACGTAGGGAGGAAAAAGCATTGAAAAAACAATTCTCAGTACTCATGTCACTCGTCCTTTCACTCGTCATGGTGCTTTCCATGGCGGTGCCCGGACATGCGGCGGGGATTACCCCGTTCATCCCGGATCTGGACCTGCCGGCACAGTCGTTTACGCAGACCGTGAACGGCGTCACTGTCCATGTGGACGCACCGGAAGGCGCGCTGCTTGCCGGTACCGAGATGCGGCTTACGCCGGTGGATACCGCGACTGTCCAGGCTGCGGTTGATAATGCGGGCAGTGTCAGCGGCACCGTTGTGGCGGCTGTAGATATCTCGTTCTATCTTAACGGAGAGGCGCTGGAGCCGAACGAGGCGGTAGCGGTTACCATGGCGAGTTCGGCAATTGCCGCCGTTTCGAACCCGGTGGTGGTCCATATCGACGCGAACGCGGACCAGGTGTCCGCGGATTCCGGCGTGGAGCGCGTGAGTGCCGGGAATGTCCAGGGCGGCGTGTCGTTCAGCGGGAAGAAGTTCTCGGTGTACGCGGTCATAAGCGGGGAAGAAACGACGGATCGTATCACATATCATTTCCTTGATGGGAATGGGAATCCGTATTCTTTCCTGAACCGGGCTGGCCAGACTGTCACGACACAGATTATTAAAAACGGTGAAAGCCTTCAGGAGATTCCTGCGCCTGGTCTTATTGATAATCAGGCTTTTAATGGCTGGTATTATTATAATCAGGATACCGATACCTGGGGTGATTTGGTTGAGTTCGGTAAAACGATCACTGTTACTGAAACCAAAGATGTCTATATTAAAGCACATTACGGAAATGTGATCTATGTCACTTTCTGGCAGTACGCCGCCGGAAAAGTTGTTCTGGAACGCAGACAGCTGGCGGTGAATGAGAATACAGGCAAGGCCTCTATGGTTATGAGCTCCGTAACTGTCCCCGCACCTAAGACTACCCTGAAATTCATGGGATGGTCTCTGGTCCAAGGGACGGATAATAGTGAGGAGAATGGTGATACCCCAGACAGTCGCCCCCTGTTGGGTAACGGTTCAGTAGATTTCACCGAGGATACGAATGTCTATCCGGTCTATTATATCGGCCGTTGGATCGTTTTCGTCAGTGCCGGCACCGGTATGGGCGCTGACTATGTGGAGTCATACTTCCTGGAAGCCGGGAGCTCTACCGCCGAAGCCGCAAGACCTGCTGATCCCACGATGGCTGGATATGCGTTCGATGGCTGGTATACGGTTCCGGATCCGGATTAC
>JAGDAW010000025.1 GCA_017959345.1 Lachnospiraceae bacterium
CTCCAGATAGAAACGGGCATTTCCTGTAAAAAAGCGGTTTTCCCGCGCCCTTTCCCGCCCTTTACGCAGACTGCGGGCCCGGCATAACCGGGCCCGCGTCATCATGGATTTTTCAGTTTTCCGCCGGTTCGGACGCCGGCCATCCCGCCGGGTCAGGAGGTTAACACGGCCTTTTCACGTCCCGCCCATCCGGGGACGGGCACATTTCCCGGTCTCAGTCCGGGAACGCGCACGCCATCTCCCCGAATACCTGGCCCTGCTGTCTCCTTCCCCGGTCCGTTTTCTTTTTCTTCGGCGCCGGAAGTTCCCCGTACATGCTTTCGATCAGCGCCTTCAGGAACGCCCGGTCGTCCACATCGTCCACCCGGAGCATCTCTTTCGCGCCTTCGTAGGGCGCTTCCGGCTCCGCCTCCGGCATCATTGCGCGCGCGGCCGGCACCGGCTTCACCAGGAAGCGGTCGTCGTAGATGCCGCCCACGACCTTCCCCCGGTACCGGAGGATGTATTCGCCCATCATGGGCACAAAGGAAATGTCTTCCAGCTCCGAAAGCTGGTCCGTCATAAAATCCAGATAGGCTTTGCCGGATGCCATCGCGCCATCACCCCTTCCTGCGCGCTGTGCGCCCCCGGCGGCCGTCCGCCGCGTCCGTACGGCGGGCCGGCTGCCGCCGGGATAACCCTGCCGGATCCGCCGTCTCAATGGAGCGGGGGCAGGCCGTGGATATCATAGTTGTCGTAATAGATTTCGAACGCCGTCTTGACGTCCCCGAACAGCTCGATGAGCGCGCCGGCCTGGAACATCGCCGACAGCGACCCCGAAGGCGCCTTCCACGCGGCGTTGGACACGACTTCCAGCTTCTCGTTCCCGGGCGCATTTGCCCGGAGCGCCGCCTCGGCCCGGAACAGGAGTTCCCCGGTCGCGATGTGGTAATCGCTGGATACGATGGCGAGCTTCTTCACCGACGGGTAAAGGGAAGTCAGGATGTCGTACGTGAAAATCGCGTTCTGCGCCGTGGTGATGGAATGGTTCTCGACAATGATGCGGCTCTTATCGATGCCTTGTCCTTCCAGCCATTTCGCCATCTCGCCGGCCTCGGAGGCGGACGCGTTCTCCGCCGCGGTCCCGCCGCCGGTGCAGACCACGTAGGCGTTCGGGTATTTCTCCAGGCTGTGAAGCGCGACCGTCAGCCGCTGCACCAGCTCCTCCTTCATGCTCCCGTCCGGGTTCAGCTGGAAGCCCAGCACCACGACGCACAGCTCGTCCGTATCCGGCAGGCCGTCCGGAAGGACGTCATAATGAAGCGGCTTCCCGAGCTCGGGGGACATCCACAGGTCCAGGATCGCGCGCCAGCGCGTCCCGGCGTCCGGGTTGATGCCGGACAGTTCTTTGATCAATGTGTCCGTCCGGTCCTTCGCCTCCGCGCCGTACGTCCCATAGTCCACCGCGATCTCCTCTACGATCTTCTCGACGCGCTTCGGGTCGGCGGCGGGTTTCCCGCACCCCGCAAGGGCAATGAGGACGCAGAGCATCCCCGCAGCCGCGAGCCTGCGCAGGACATGTAGATTTCTTTCTCTTTTCATGGTGTTCATCTCGATCAATCTCCTGAAAATGCTTATGATACCGCCTGCGCGGTCCGGCAGGTGCGCGGTCCGGGCGTCCGCCGCACTTTGCATGCGCACCGGCCCGCCCGGGCCGGGAAATCAGACCGGGCAGGCCGCGCCGCGCGTATGGTTTCCCGGGGCCGCCGGATCAGCCTGTTCCTCAGAAACAGACCGTCTCCGGCGCCGCGGTAAAGGAACTGAAGGTGGCCGACGCGTTTTTGAAATACAGCATCTGCATATTGCCGTCATCCGGGCTGTACATGCCCTTAAGGGCGGGCATTTTCTCCAGCATGGCGACCTTGACGTCCCGGTTGTCGTCGTTCACGAGCTCGCCCGTCACGCGCAGCCATCTGCCGTCCTTGAACGCGCAGACTTCCACCTTCGGATTCGCCGCGATCTGCCTGGAAACCGGCTTCACCAGGCCAGTCTGGATGTAAAGCTTCCCTTCATACAGAAGGGCGGTGCCGAACGGCCGGACCCTCGGCTGGTCCCCGTCCGCGGTGGCCAGGTAATAGGTCTGCGCTTCGTCCAGGAAGCGGTACACTTTCTCGATGCCTTCCATGTTCTTTTCCTCCTCGCTGAATCGGATGCCGGTGTCTGGGACGCCGGCGGTATGGTTGTTTGAATTGTACACAAAACGATGTGATTTTTCAATACTTACGTATCATAGATTCATGAATAATCCATTTTCTTCTTTTCCATGGCATGAAATGCCCCGGGCACGGGAACCGTTCACGTTCCTGCCCGGGGGCTTCCCGTATGCGCGGCCGGCGCCTGCGCGTCCCAATAACGGCCCGCTTAGTCCGGCTGCTGCCCGTCATGCGCTTTCCACGCGCATTCCGTCAGCGCCATGTCCGTAAAGACCGCCGTGAAGGACGAATCTTCCGGGCTGCAGGCATAGATGCCGAAACGGATCTTCCCGGCGCCTTCCCACATATGGCACACCCGCATCTGGGAAAATGCCTCCCCGTCCCGGGCGCACTCGATGCAATAGTCGTCTTCCCGCCTGCTGAACCGGTACCACATGGTTTTAACGTCCGCGGGGATGGCGGTCGTGGCCCAGTCCGAGTATCCGTGGTTGGTGGCCACGGACCCGAGATGCTGGAAACGGTCGTTTTCGTACTCGACGGAGGCCTTCAGCCAGTTTTCCGGGTCCAGGTACATCACGATCCCGCACTGGTCAAACCGGCGGCTGCTCCCGGAAAAGTCCGTCCTGACAATGAACGAGAAATACTTCTCCCCCGTCTCCATCTGGAGGACCGGCGCATTGTCATTCCGGAAATGGTAATACGTCCGCTGCCACAGGTCGGTGTGCGGCTTCGTGGTGATCTCGATCCGGTCCGGGGCGATCCGGCACTGCGCCGGTTCCCGCGTCCACTGCAGGTCCGCTGTACGGAACAACAACTTCCCGTCCATGTTTTTCCACTCCTTTTCCCGGTTCTCCGAAGCCTCCCGCCCCGGGCTTACCGCCATGATCCCGCAGTATCCCTGCCGGTTCCATGCGTCATTTCAGGACCGCCCGGTATCCGTTTACGCGGTCCCCGGTCACGATAAAGTCATACGTCCCGCCGAAAACAGCCGTAAAAGCGATCTCTTCCATCGGCATCACATATTCTTCCGGGTAAATGTTCTCATAATTCGGGTCAAAGTATTCGGTGACGATGCGGAACCGCAGCGTCAGCGAAACGGCGTCGGGAACATTTTCATAATGCCGCCTGTCGATCGACCAGTACAGGGTCTCGTCCCGCTTCAGCATCGATCGGTCCGCGTTGGACGAACCGCCGCTCGTGTTCTGCCCGTTGACCTCACTGTCGATCAGGAACAGCCCGATGTCCTCTTTCAGATCCAGCCGGATCCGGAGCCGGATCTCGTCCTTTCCGGTGTCCGGCATGCCGCACGAAAGGCCGGTCATGCACATGGCCGCGGCAAGCAGCGCCGCGGCAAGGATCCGGATCGCCGCAAACCGTTTCCTGCTCATGCCTGTTTCCTCCGTGTCAGGATGATCCCGGCTTCCGGTCCGGGATACAGCCCGATGTGTTTTTTCGAGGCCGCAAAATGAAGGATGTTATGCCCCTGCCAATAGGTCGGCATCGACCACGAGATCTTCTCCGCCGCATCCGGCAGCGCGTTCCTGAGCACCGCCCGGATGCGTCTCAGCGGCTCCCGGATCCCTTCGTCCTGGGCAAGGATATACGCGTCTACGGTTTCCGGGGCCTTCCCGCAGTAGTGGCTCTGATGCTCTTTTTTAAATGTGCGGCCGCATTCCGGACATTTCCACATGGGGTTCCACCTCCACCGGTCCCGGCTCAGATATAATACTTCTCGATTCCGCCGTACCCCGTGATCCGCTTGTTCTCCCGGGTCTTCCGGACAAAGTTCGCCAGCCGCTTCTCGAATTCCGCCGGCCGTTCCCGGGCGGCTTCGATATAGGCGATCCGGATCCTTTTATACGGTTCGGAAAACTGTGTATAGTGCGCCCACGCAGCCTCATCCCGGCGGATCACCCCGAGGATGTCTTCCGGGAATACGAACGGGGCGCTGAGGATCCCTTCCACGGACGGCCGGACTTTCGGATGGATCATCCCCCTGGAATCCAGCCATTTCAGCCGTTCGATGTTCGGCTGCGAATACGCGCTCCCCTTCCTCCGCGGTGTGAAACGCCGGAGCTGGTGCGTCTCGTCCAGCGTCCCGGCGCGGCCGTCGATCCAGCCGAAGCACAACGCCTCTTCGACCGCGTCATTGTAGGAGACGCCCTGCTCCCCCGCGTCCTTTGACGGAAACACGAACCAGATCTCTTCCTCCGTCTCAAAGTGCTCCGAGAGCCAGTCCCGCCAATCCCGTCGGTCTTTGAAATATACATAGCGGATATCGTTCACAGGACCTCCTGACGCGCATTTCCCGGTTCCGGGATCCCGGACGGGCACCTGCCCATGGGTCCGGATCCCCCTGCTGCCGCCCCCGGATCCCGAGGACTGGAAAACGCTTCGGGATTATTATACCCGGCTGCGGCGCAGATGTCCACCGGATTCCGGGACGGCGGGGATGAAAATGCGGCCGCCGGTGCACTTTGCAATACGCACTCCCCTTCATCGCCGGGCCGATGTTTTCCCAGACCGGATACCGGAATTGCCGTCTTGTTTATACGGATTTACACTAAATCCTCTATACTTTTAAGAATATTCTTGCAGCAAAAGAGCGGGAACTTTTCGTTCCCGCCCCCGCATGCGCTTTCTGTACAGGATCAGAGTTCCGGCCCGATGATATCGACACTCGGATCCGAACCGCCGCTCGTGGTCATCACATCTTCGGTTTCGAACTCAACGATCTCCAGTTCCAACACTTCATACTTTTCCATCTGCTGCTCCTTCCTCCCTGCCGTTCATGGTAATATGCTTACGCCGCGGCGTAACACCCGTCCAAGGCCGCCGCTGCATTCTGTACAACCTCGTTGTTCTGATATGCTTCCGCCGTCAGGAGACCCTGGACACAGGACATCGCCGATACCTCTGCCGCCGACGTCCCATTGGCGGTCGCCGCGGCTACGGTATGGGTTACCCCAGGCAGGTGCGCGGAGATGCCGGTGATCTTCACCAGGTACCGGTCTTCGGACTTCACTGCCGCAGCGCCGTTCCCGTCCACGGTGAATGAGATCGCCCCATCGTATCCATCGGCCACCTTAAAGTATACGAAAAAACCCGTGTTGCTGTCAAGAGATAACATATATGTAATTTTCTTCAATTTCGTTGATGCAATTTTCTTTGAAATGATTTATACTGTCTTTCATGGGGTTCCCTTTCGTGTGTGTTTTTTTTTGGGCAAATCAATCATAACACAAAGGGTTCCCTTTTTCTGTTTTCCCGGAACTGTTTTTACGCTAGCTACACTAGCACGCCAGCTTTTCTCAATATCCGTATTCTTCTCTCTGGAAATGGCAGAATCTTCCACGGCCGCCTTCACGGCGCCGGTATCGCAGGACGCCGTATAATACCGGTCCATCTCCGCATAGTCCGTCCCGATCTCCCAGCCGTTCGCCTGCGCCGGGAACGCCCGAATGCAGCAGCCGTAATCCGTGGCCGCACCGATGGTCTTCGAATCCGGTTCGGTCCGGACGCGTGCCGCCGCGCCGTCTGTGGCGATGGACCGGAACGCCGCATCCGGGCGGGAATCCCCTCCCTTTTGCCATGCGGATCCAACGTCAATGCAGGGAACCGCA
>JAGDAW010000208.1 GCA_017959345.1 Lachnospiraceae bacterium
GCCTTCGCGCTATAGGAAGAGAAAGGGGGGCGTATGTTCCGGATCGGCTGTCATCTGTCCATGTCGAAGGGGTACCTCGCCATGGGGAAGGAAGCGCTGTCGCTTGGCGCGAATACGTTCCAGTATTTTTCCAGGAACCCCAGGGGGAGCGGGGTGAAGCCTTTCGATACCGCGGACGCGGACGCGTTCATCGCGTTTGCCGCGGAACACGATATCCGGAAGGTCCTGACCCACGCGCCCTATATCCTGAACTCGTGCGCGGCGACGGAAGAACTCCGGAAGGCCTCCCTGGAGATCATGACGGAAGACGTCCGGCGGCTGGAGTATTTCCCGGAAGCCATGTACAATTTCCACCCCGGCGCCCACGTCGGGCAGGGGACGGAGGCCGGGATCGGCTTCATCGCGGACCTGCTGAACCGGCTCATTGTCCCGGGGCAGAAAACGGTGGTCCTCCTGGAGACCATGTCCGGGAAGGGGACGGAGGTCGGCCGGGACTTCGAGGAACTCGCCTCGATCCTGGAACGGGTCACGGCGGACCGGGAGAAGCACGTCGGGATCTGCATGGACACCTGCCACATTTCCGACGCCGGGTACGATGTGAAAGACCGTCTGGACGAGGTCCTGGAGACCTTTGACCGGGTGATCGGGCTGTCCAGGCTGTACGCGGTCCACCTCAACGACTCGAAGAACCCCCTCGGCGCCCACAAGGACCGCCACGAGAAGATCGGGGAAGGGTTCCTGGGGACCGGGACGTTTTCAAAAATCATCAACCACGCGGCGCTCAGGGACCTGCCCTTTTACCTGGAGACGCCGCAGGACCTGCAGGGATACGCGCAGGAGATCCGCCTGCTGTCTTCCCTTTACCAGCCCGACGAGGCGTCCGGAGAACGATGACCACCGTGATTTCCCTTGAAAATGTATCCAAATCATACCGGGGCTTCTCCATGGTCTCCCAGGTGACCCTGCAGGCAGAACAGGGCAGCGTGCTGGGGATCGTGGGGCCTAAGGGCGCCGGGAAGAGCACGGTGCTGTACCTGGTTTCCGGGATCCTGAAGCCCACGTCCGGGACCGTGGCCACGGTCTCCGCGCGCGGCGGGGGAAGCCCCTCCATGGGCGTCCTGATCGAAGGCACCGGCATCTACCCGAACCTGACCGTCCGGGACCAGGTCGAGATCCGGAGGCGCGCACTGTCCCTCCCCGTAGAGGAGACGGAACGCGTGCTCGGGACGTTCGGCCTGAAGTTCGCGGAGTCCGCGAAGGCCGGGCAGCTCGCGCTCCCCGTCAGGAACCGGCTTGGAATCGCGCTCGCGATGATGGGGGATCCGGAGATCCTCCTGCTGGACGAACCGTTCCGGGGCTTCACGTTCCGGGAGATCGACACGTTCCGGACCCTGATCCGGGAATATGTTTCCCGGACCGGCGGGACCGTGGTCATCACCTCGGAGAAAGCGGAAGAGACGGGCGGGCTCGCGGACACGTTCCTGATCCTGGACCGGGGACGCTCGGTGAAGCAGGACACGTCGGAAGGAATTTCGTCCTCCATCCCGGGCTACATGATGCTGGAAGCGGACCCGCTGGACCTCGCGAAGGAAGTGCTGGACCGGATGGGGATCTACGGGTACCGGACGATAAACAGCCGCACCCTGTTTATCTATGAGCAGTACGAACGGCTGGAAGAGATCCGGGAAGCCCTGCTTTCGGCAGGCGTCTACGTGACGGAACTGTCCCTCGTCCAGGACAGCATTTCGGATTATTACACGCAGGGGAGGGCGGACCGATGAAAGCGCTGCTCTCTGCGGGTTTTTACCGCCTGGTGCGGCAGAAATCCACCTGGATCATTTTAGGCGTGTTCGCGGTGTGGATCGGTTTCTCCGCGTTCTCCTTAGGCTCGCTGCTGGGCGACGCGTCCTGGGCCGCCGCCCTGAGGGAACAGATGATCGCTTCCCTGAACAGCGCGCGCTCCGCGTACAACGCGGACGTCGTGGACGCGTACCTGGAGCTCCTCGGCACCGTTTCCGTGAAGAGCAGGGATTATTTCATCTCCCTCGGCCATTCCGCGGACAGCATGCTGTTCCTCTACGCGTTCCTCCTGTGCTTTGTCGACGCGCGGAGGAAGCACGGCGCGCTGAAGCACGTATGGCCTTCCGCGTCCCCCGCGGCCCGGTTCGGGGCGGACCTCTTGCTCTGCGGCTTCTTCATTGTCCTGATGGAGGCCGTACAGTTCCTGGCGTTTTCGATCATGGGCCTGGTGTCGTTCACCGGGGTCCCGTACGAGCACCCGCTGTTCCTGCTTCCCCATTACGCCGTGGAGGCGATGCTCCTGCTCTGTGTGGCCGCGCTGATGACGGCCGCGCTGGACCTCCTCGCGAAATCCAGGCTGCGCACCTGGATCCCGCTGTTTTACCTGCTGTTCCTCCGGTTCTACCTGTTCCTTGCCGTGGACGGCCTCTTCGCGAATACGGTCGGGGAGGGGACGCGTCTGGAGGATTTCCTGCCGTCCGGCGCGTATGAAACGCTCCCGTACGGGTCGGTCCCGGACCTTTTACGGGGGGCGGTGGTCGCAATCCTGTTCACCGGGGCCGCTTTTCTCGCGGAAATCCATCTTTTTCCGAAAAGGGACGCGATTTAATCTTGTCAGCCATTTCTTTTTGTGGTAAAATTTAGAGAAAATGAGGTGAAGTCATGCGTGTGATCGCCGGAAGCGCCCGGAGCCTGCCTCTGAAGACGGTTCCGGGACTCTGTACGCGCCCCACCACCGACAGGACGAAGGAGACGCTTTTCAACATCCTGATGCCGGACCTGCCGTCCGCCCGCTTCCTGGACCTGTTTGCGGGATCCGGGGGAATCGGCATCGAGGCGCTAAGCCGCGGCGCATCGTACGCGTGCTTTGCGGAACGGGACCGGAAGGCCTGCGCCTGCATCCGGGAGAACCTCGCGTTCACCCGCCTTGCGGACCGCGCGGAAGTCCTGGAGTCGGACGTCATCGCCGCCATCGGGACGCTCGAGCGGAGGGGGACGGGACCGTTTGACATCGTATTCATGGACCCGCCGTACAGGGAAGGCTTAGAGCAGGCCGTCCTGGAGCGGCTTCACGGGAGCCCGCTGGTCACGGACCGCACGCTCCTGGTCTTCGAAGCGTCCATCGACACGGACATCTCGTTCGCGGAAGGCGCGGGATACCGCATCCTCCGGGACAAGCGGTATAAGACGAACCGGCATGTGTTTCTGGAAGCCGGGAAAGGATGACTATGGCTGCTGCCATCTATCCGGGATCGTTCGATCCCGTCACATACGGACATCTGGACATCATCGGGCGCGCGAGCCTCATGACGGAGCGCCTGGTCGTGGGTGTCCTGAACAATTCTTCCAAGAACCCCATGTTTACGGTGGAAGAGCGGGTGGAGATGCTGAAGGAAGCCTGCAGCCACCTTCCGAATGTGGAGATCCGTTCGTTTTCGGGCCTGACCGTGGACTTTGCCGCGGAAGAAGGCGCATCCGTCATCGTCCGCGGACTCCGCGCGGTCACGGATTTCGAGTACGAACTCCAGCTTGCGCAGACGAACCGCAAGATCGCGCCCGCCCTGGATACCATTTTCCTGACCACGAACCTGGAATATTCCTACCTTTCCTCCAGCATCGTGAAGGAGATCGCGGCGTACCGGGGCGATATCTCGGCTTTTGTACCAGGCTTCATTGCCGATGCCATACATAACAAATTAAAAAGCGAGGAGCAGATATGAGCAACAGAATCGAACAGGTGATTTCAGACATCGAGGAGTACATTGACGGATGTAAGCTTCAGGCTTTCTCCAACACGAAGATCATCGTGGAGCGCCCGCAGATCGAGGAATACCTGAATGAGCTGCGGCAGTACACGCCCGAGGAAGTGAAGAAGTACCAGCGGATGCTGAACAACCGCGACAAGATCCTTTCCGACGCGAAGAAGAAGGCGCAGGAGATCGAGGATAAGGCGCAGGCATACGCGGAGAAGAAAGCTTCCGAGCATGAGATTACGCAGCTTGCGTACGAGAAGGCGACGGAGATCATCCATACCGCGCAGGAAGAAGCCGCGAAGACGCTGAGCAACGCGAACGCGGAAGCGACCGCCGTGCGCCAGGGTTCCCTGCAGTACGCGAACGATATCCTGTCCAGTCTGCATTCGATCGTGACCGGGACGCTGGAAGACTGCCAGTCCCGTTTTTCCGGCACGATTTCCGCGCTGATGGACCACCAGAACATCATCGAGCAGAACGCCATCGAGCTGAACTCCGCGAACCGTGACGTGGAAGAGAACACGGCGGAGGAGAAGGCGCCCCGTGAGACCGTGAACGAGTTCAATGTGGAATTCGCCGCGGACGAAGACGACGAGGACGATAGCATCGAATTAGAAGATTAACCATCACCGGCAGCACAGGGATCCGGGCAGGGGGCGGCGGCTTCCTGCCCGTTCTTCGTGAGAAGAAACGGGTGCCGGGGACAGAAAGACAGGAAACAGGACGATGGAACAGGCAGGAAATAAGGCGGATTCCGCGATTTTTACGTATTTTGAAGCGATTTCCGCGATCCCCAGGGGATCCGGGAACATGGAGGCCATCAGCGCCTATGTGCTGGAGGAAGGCCTCCGGCTGGGCCATCAGGCCTTCCGGGACGCGGACCGGAACGTGGTGATCCTCGTGCCGGCGACCGCCGGGTATGAGAACGCGCCGGCCGTGATGCTGCAGGGCCATATGGACATGGTGGCGGAGAAAACCGCGGATTCCGCGCACGACTTCATGAAGGACCCGCTGGAACTGTTCGAGGAGGACGGCTGGATCGGCGCCCGGGGCACGACGCTCGGGGCGGACGACGGCGTGGCCGTCGCCTATATGCTGGCGCTCGCCGCCGACCGGGAACACCCGCACCCGGCGCTGGAACTCGTGTTCACGACGGATGAGGAGACCGGGCTGATCGGCGCCGGGAAGATGGATTTCTCCTTCTCCCGTGCGAAATACCTGATCAACCTGGATTCGGACGTGGAAGGGGAATTCCTGACTTCCTGCGCGGGCGGCGTCCGCACGGACATCACGATCCCCGTGGAGCGGAACCCGGTTTCCGGCCATTCGTACCGGATTACCGTTTCGTCCACGATCGGCGGCCATTCCGGTTCGGAGATCCACAAGGACCGCCCGAACACGAACGTCGTGACGGGCCAGCTGCTGCTGGACCTGAAGGCGCAATGCCCGGATATGGGCCTGGTGTCCTTCTCCGGCGGCCTGATGGACAATGCGATCCCGGCCCGCACGGAAGCCGTCGTCGTCCTGGACGAAGAACCGGACTGGGACGCGGAGGCCGCGCTGTTCGCCGCGGAATACGAGACGACGGACGCGGTGCTGACGGTGGAGCGGCAGCCGCTTGGGAAGGCGGAGACCTGGAACGCCGTTTCCGGCGCCTCCCTGGACCGGCTCCTGTTCTTCCTGCAGCAGGCGCCGAACGGCGTCCAGGCGTACAACCACAGGATCGAAGGGCTGGTCGAAACCTCGCTGAACCTCGGGATCATGAAGCTTTCCGGCATGCGGGCGGAGATCACATTTTCCATCCGTTCGTCGGTGGAATCCAGGAAAGACCGGCTCGCGAAACGGCTCGCGGACCTCGCGAAGTCCGTCGGCGGGCACGCGTCCTGCCGCGGCGATTACCCGGGCTGGGCGTACCGCGTGGATTCCGCGCTGAGGGACCTGATGGTCCGCACCTGGGACCGGCTCTACGGGGATACGGTCTGCAGGGCCCACGCCGCCGCCATCCACGCGGGGCTGGAGTGCGGCCTGATCCTCGGGAAATGCCCCGGGCTCGACATCGTCTCCATGGGCCCGCGGACGCTGGATATCCACACGCCCGCGGAACGGCTGGACAAGGCATCGTTCCGCCGGTGCTACGTTTTTGTGCTTGAAGTCCTGAAGGAAATGGCTGGCTGACAGAGGTAACCGATGGTGCGTCTTCCGGAACGGTTCAAACAGAATATGCAGACGCTCCTGGGAGACGGCTATGAGGCATACCTCCGGTCCTTCGAGGAGGGCCGGGTGTCCGGGCTCAGGGTCAATGAGCTGAAAGTTTCCCCGGAAGAATTCGAGCGGATCGCGCCGTTCCCGGTCGAACGGATTCCCTGGATCCACAACGGCTTCTTCGTGCGGGAGGAGGACCGCCCGTCCAGGCACCCGTATTATTTCGCAGGCCTCTATTACCTCCAGGAACCCTCCGCCATGACCCCGGCGGAGATCCTCCCCGTCGAACCGGGGGACCGGGTGCTCGACTGCTGCGCCGCGCCCGGCGGGAAGTCCACCGAACTCGCGGCGAAGCTCCGGGGGACCGGCGTGCTGTTTTCGAACGACATCAGCAATTCCCGGGCCCAGGCGCTCCTGAAGAACCTGGAGCTCTTCGGCGCCGGGAACATCGTGGTGCTTTCGGAGGACCTCCGGAAAATGGAGGACCGGTTCGCGGGCTATTTCGACAAAATCCTGATCGACGCGCCCTGTTCCGGCGAAGGGATGTTCCGCAAGGAACCCCGGGTGATCCGGGCCTGGGAAGAGCACGGGAACGCGTTCTATACGGCGCTCCAGAAGCAGATCACGGATTCCGCACTGAAAATGCTGAAGCCGGGCGGGAAAATGGTCTACTCGACCTGCACCTTCTGCCCGGAAGAGGACGAGGCGATCGTCCTGTATATGAAGGAACGCTGCCCGTCGCTCCATGTGCTGCCTGTCGAACCCCGTTATGAGGGCTTTTCGGAGGGCCTGGAGGAGGCGGGCGGGGTCCGGGACCCGGAACTCCGCCATTGCATCCGGATCTATCCGCACCGCATGCGCGGGGAGGGCCACTTCATCGCGCTGCTGGAAAAGCGTGTGACGGAAGGAAACGCGGGGGACGGACCCGGGGTTCCCCTGGAAGGGGCTGAGCGGCCGGAAGAAGACCGCGGCTTCCGGCAGCCCGCCGTGCCCGGTAAGGTGCGGAAAGCGGACAGGAAGGCGGCGGAA
>JAGDAW010000209.1 GCA_017959345.1 Lachnospiraceae bacterium
GATGCTTTTGACCGGCGCATGCCCTTCCAGAAGTCCCATCACGATCGGCGTCGTTATATAATAAGGTAAATTCGCGACCACCTTGAGCGGTTTCCCGCCGCATTGCTCCTTCGAAAGCGCATCAATATCGACTTTCAGGATGTCCCCGTGAATGACGGTCACGTTCGGACAATGCGACAGCGTGTCTTCCAGAATCGGGATCAGTTTGTCGTCGATCTCGACCGCAAAGACCCGATGCGCTATGCCGGCCAACGCTTCCGTCAGCGTCCCGATCCCCGGCCCGATTTCCAGAACGTCGTCTTCCGGCCCGATTTCGGCCGCACGAAGGATCTTCTCCAAGACGTGAGCATCGATCAGAAAGTTCTGACCGAAGCGCCTGTTGAAGACGAAATCGTACTTTTTCAACACCTCTATGGTGTTTTTCGGGTCGATCAGGTTCGGCATGGTCCCATCCGCATAAACGGCGGCTTACAGTCTCTTTTTCAGTGCCTCGCCCTCGGCCTCATATCCCGGCTTTCCGAGCAGGGCAAACATGTTCTTCTTGTAGTTTTCCACGCCGGGCTGGTTGAAGGGATTCACGCCGAGCATGTATCCCGAAACGCCGCAGGCAAACTCATAGAAATAGAACAGCTGGCCGAGCGTGTACGCGGTCTGGTCCTTCACATGGACGATCAGGTTCGGCACATCGCAGTCGATGTGGGCGAGCAGCGTGCCCTTCAGGGCGCAGTCATTGACGAAATCCATGTCCTTGCCGGTCAGGTAGTTCAGGCCGTCCAGATCCACGGGCTCCGCTTCGATGGTCACGGTGGACTTCGAAGACTGGATGTCAATCACCGTCTCGAACATGGAACGGGACCCGTCCTGTACGAACTGGCCCATGGAATGCAGGTCTGTCGTGAAATCCACCGACGCCGGATACAGGCCCTTGCGGTCCTTGCCTTCCGACTCGCCGAAGAGCTGCTTCCACCACTCCGCGATGAAATGGCAGCAGGGCTCGTAGTTCGAGGTCAGCTCGATGGCCTTCCCCTGGTCATAGAAAATGTTCCGGAACGCGGCATACATGAAGGAGTCGCTCTCCTCCGTCTCCATGCAGTACGCCCGCATGTCCGCGGCGCCCTGCATCAGCGCGTCGATATCCACACCGGTGGCGGCGATGGGCAGCAGGCCCACGGCGGTCAGGACGGAATAGCGCCCGCCGATGTCATCCGGGACCACGAACGTCTCGTAGCCTTCCGCGTCCGCAAGGGTCTTCAGCGCGCCGCGCGCCTTATCGGTCGTGGCGTAGATCCGCTTCGCGGCCTCTTCCTTCCCGTACTTCTTCTCGGCCAGCGCCTTGAAGACGCGGAACGCGATGGCGGGTTCCGTGGTGGTGCCGGACTTCGAGATCACATTGACGGAAAAGTCACGGTCCCCGATGATCCCGATCAGCTGGGACAGGTACGTACCGCTCAGGGAGTTCCCCGCGTAATAGATCTCCGGCGCTTTCCGCTCTTCCGGGGACAGCGCGTTGTAGAACGAGTGGTTCAGGAATTCATTGGCCGCGCGGGCGCCCAGGTAGGAACCGCCGATGCCGATGACGACCAGCACTTCCGAATCTTCCCGGATCTTCGCCGCCGCTTTCTTGATGCGGGCGAACTCTTCCTTGTCGTAGTCCAAGGGCAGGTCGATCCAGCCCACATAATCATTTCCGGCGCCGCTCCGGGTGAGCAGCGTATTGCGGGCTTCGCGCGCCCGGACCTTCATGGCGTCGACTTCTTCCGCGGTGACGAACACGCCGGTCCTCGAATAATCAAAACTGACATTTTTCTCCATGGATCAACCTCCGTAACAGATCTGATGGCGCCGGGTCCGGAATGCGGACCTTCCCGGCGCGGATGCGCACAGCCCCTCGGCTGTGCCGGACAGTCCCGCAAACCCACGGGACCCGGTGCGTCTCCGGGCGGACGCGCCGCGGGGACACCCCAAAAAAGTATTATAACCCCTTTTTAAACAGATGGCAACTTAAAAATGCGCATCCGGACAGGGTCCCCGCGAAGATCGCGCGATAAGCCCTGCCCGGCCTGTCATTTCCGGACCAGGATGCCGGATACTTCTATGATGTCCTTATGCCGCAGTTTCCTGGGCTCGAACCCGATCAGTGAGAAAACGACCTGCATCACGAGGCCGGCCCCGAACGTGCTGATCAGCGTCCCGATCCCGACGGAGCCCCCGAGGAGCCAACCTGCCAGCAGGACCACGGCCCACAGGAGGATCTCCACGAAGCCGATCGGGACCTTCGGCATCCGTTTCCCCAGGCCGACCAGCAGGGAATCCCGCGGGCCGCAGCACTGTTCCGCCCCCATGTAGATCCACGCCCCCACGGCCATGAAGACGAAGCCGGCGAGCATGACGCCGATCCCCAGCCAGAGGTCCGTATTCTCCGGGAATGGGTTCAGGGCGTTGTACATCTGGACGAAATTGCCGGTCAGGAGGGCGTCGATGACGGTCCCGTACCCGATCTTCTCCTTCATCAGGACGTCGATCACCAGGATGATCACCGCGACCCCGGTCATGCAGATCCCGTAGTTGAACGGCAGGTGGCGCGCCAGGCCCATGCCCAGGCAGTCCCAGGGCGCCAGCCCGATATTCGCGTAAATGGTGAGGTGTACCCCGAAAGCGAACACCAGGAGTCCCAGGACGATCCGGCCCCATTCCAGCACGACGGTCCGGGCACCGGGCGTCGGCGGTTCCCCGCCGGACTCACCCGGCGGAATGACAGACTTTTCTCCGGGTGTTGGCGGTTCCGCGCCGGACTCACCCGGCGGAATGACAGACTTTTCTCCGGGCGTCGGCGGTTCCCCGCCGGACTCACCCGGCGGAATGACAGACTTCGCGCCGGGGACAGGCAGCCCTGCCCCCGGTGCGGAATTCCCGGCCGTTTCCCGGTCCATCTTACCTGCGGAACCGGACGGCCGTGCCGTATGCCATCACTTCCGCGGCGCCCTGCATGACCGCCGAAGACGCGTACCGGACGTTCACGACGGCGTCCGCGCCGAGCGATTCGGCCTCCGCCACCATGCGCTTGGTGGCCAGCGCGCGGGCTTCGTTCATCATTTCGGTATACGCCTTCAGTTCCCCGCCCACCAGGGTTTTAAACGCCTGGGTAATGTCCTTGCCGATGTTTTTCGACTGGATGGTGCTGCCCTTTACAAGGCCCAGCATGTCCAGTTCCTTCCCGTTGATGTAATCCGTATTGACTAAGATCATGTTCCTGCCTCCTTGTTTTCTGTTTCATGTCCGTCTGTGCGACGCCGGTGCCGCGGCCGCGGGCCGGGCGCAGACATTTTCCTGTGCTGCCCGTTCAGGCGCCGATGTGCGGCTTGCGGGCATTGCAGTGATTATACAACAGAATCGACGCCGTGACAACGGTTTTTCAAATGCCGCAGCCGGGCGTTTCCGCCCCGGGCCACCCGCCGCCCCGGAAAAAGGGAACGGGATGTGCCTCCGCGGAAGCACGTCCCGTTCCCATAAGGTCCGGAGGGGCCTGTATGTTTTACCGCTCCTCTTCTTTCTTTTCCTTCAGCGCCTGCGCCACGGAGAGCACGAGCCCGGCCGCGGCCGCCAGTGCCGACAGGATCACGCCGCCAAGCAGCAGGACCTGCCACAGGGGCATCACCGTCACGATCCGCGTCGTGGGTGAGATCCCGTTCATCATGGCGCTGAAATTCACCATCACATAGAGCACGCGGTGCACGGCTTCGCGCACCCGGATGCGGTACGGGATGCTGTTCTTCCACTCCTTCAGTGCGGTTTTGCTGCCGCTGCCAAGGAACAGGTCCGTCCCGTTGATCACGCCGTCGTCATAGGTCATGAACAGCGCGCCGTTGGAAGAAGCCATATCCGTAATGAAATAGCCTTCGAAGCCCCATTCGCCCCGTGCGATGTCCGTCTGGAGGGCGCCGGAAGCGCCGGTCCAGAGGGCGCCCGCGCGGTTGAAGCTCGACATGGCCCCTTTCGCCGCCCCGAGGGACGGGCGCATGGCGTATTCGAAGGGCGCGAGATAGATTTCCCGGGCCGACTGTTCGTTCAGCCAGACGCAGATGCCGTTCCGCGCCGCTTCCTCATCGTTGAAGATGAAATGCTTGAGGACCGCCACGACGCCTTTCTCCTGCATCCCGGCCGCTTCGGCGGCGGCCGCCGCGCCCGTCAGGAACGGGTCTTCGGAGAAGTATTCATGGGCGCGTCCCCCGAAGGGCGTCCGGTGGATATTGATGCCGGGGGCATACATGGTGTCTACCCCGTTCAGGCGGGCGTCTTCCGCGATCATCGCGCCGATCTTCCGGATCAGTTCGGTATCGAACGAGGAAGCCCAGATCCCCTCGCTGGGGAACGAGACGGACGTCACGGACGCGGTCACCGCCGTGGGGCCGTCGCTCGCCTTCGATTCCCGGAGCGCGATGCTGTCAAGCGGGCTGGTCCCGAACGCGGCGTTGCTGACCAGCAGGGCCTGTTCTTCGTACGTCAGCTGGTCCAGCAGGAGGTCCCAGGCACTGTGGTCGTACGGGAGTCCCCGGAGCGCGATCAGCTGGGAGCCGTTCTGCACATTGTATACGGGGGAGACGGCGGACGCGTCTTCCGGAATCGCCTTATGGCTTGAAAGGTCCGCGAGCATGGCGTCGCCGGATACGGTCAGGCGCACCGGCTCCGCCGGCCAGGTGCCTTCCCAGTCCGACCGGGACACATACGTCACATGGTTTTCCCCGCGGTTGGGATACCGGTTGATGTCCACAAAATCCAGACGGTTCCCGATGGCCGCGCCGGTCTCTTTCGATACGGCATACGTCCGGTCGTCCTTCCGGTCTAAATGGAGCACCGCTTCGGCCAGCGCGCTGCTGCCGCCGTCAGTCATCCGGCCCGCCGTGTTCTCCCGCGTCAGGCCTTTCTTCGCCAGGATATTGTTCAGGGCGTCGTGGGCGTCCGTACCGGCCGCGAGGTAATAATCCCCCGGATCCAGCACATAGGTTCCCGCCCCTTCCGCGTCGTAGGACCGGAACTGCTCTTCCCGGATCTCGACGGTCACGGCCTCGGACGCCCCGGGCTCGAGCAGGCCGGTCTTCCCGAAGCCCGCGAGCTCCACGGACGCCTTCTCCACGCCGCCGTCGGCGTACGGCTTCTGAAGATAGATCTGGACGGTCTCCCGCCCCGCGGCGGTCCCGGTATTCTTCACGGTCACGGAAGCGCTGTAAATGCCCTTCCCGGCGTCGTGGGACACGCTGAAACCGCTGTATTCGAACGACGTATAGCTCAGTCCGTACCCGAAGGGGAACGCGACCACGGAACGGTAGTCGAAGCTGCCCGCGCCGGGGCGCTGCGTGACCACGTCCTCATAGCGGGTCTCGTAATACCGGTAACCCACGTAAATGCCTTCCGTGTAAACGCCGTAATACTTCTGGGAGCTGTTCAGCCCCACCCCGTCGGCATTCCCGTAGACCTGCGCGAACAGGCCCTTGTCATTCAGCTTCCAGGACGCCATGGCGGGGGAAGAGAACGAATCCTTCACGTACGTATCCGTCAGGCGGCCCGAAGGGTTCACCCGGCCGGAAAGCACGTCGGCCACGCCTTCCGTCCCGTTCAGGCCGAGGTTGCCGACCCACAGGCAGGCGTCCACCCCGATGCCCGGATCCGACAGGAAATCGGTCTGCATGGGCACGGCGCCGTTCAGCAGCACGACGATCCGTTGGAACACGCCGCTCCCCTTCAGCTCCGTCAGGCCTTTCAGCAGCGCCTCTTCCTGGGGCGTCATCGACAGGTAACTGCCGTCCCGGCCGTCGCTGCCCCTCGTGGATACGTCAAAGCCTTCCCCGCTGTCCCGGGACAGGACGACGATCGCCGCGTCCCCATAGGACGGGAATGTGGCCTGCTGGGCATTCCGCACGTCGTCCCAGGGGAGCTCGTTGACCGTGTAGGTCTTTACGAGGCCGTCCACCGTATTGACCCGCAGGCCGGCCGCCTTCCCGGCGTACCAGTCCCAGAGACCCGGGTTGACGGTGAAACCGGCGCCTTCGAACGCGTTCCGGAAGGAGACGCATTTTTCGGTACCCGAAGCGCTGGAGCCCGTGGAACTGAAGTTCGGATAGACGGAACCCTGCGCGAAGAAGCTGACCTTCGATCCCGAAGGTAGCGGCAGCGCGCCGTCTTTGTTCGTCAGGAGCACCAGCCCCTCCGCTTCCGCCTGCCTGCACAATGCGGCGGCCGCTTCAAACAGTTTCTCCGGGGTGTCGTACACCGCTGGGAAATAATTGGAATCATAGCTGCTGTCCGGCTCATTTTCCACGATCCGGGAGGTGCTGATGCCGAAATGGTTGTTGATCAGCGCGGCGTAGGCGGAAGTCGCGGCATACACCGCCGTCAGCACGCAGGCGAGGGTCAGGCCGATGACAAACAGCCGTTTCGCCGTCCGTCCTTTCTTCTTATCCATGCTGTACCTCCTCTCCTTCGCCCGCGCCGGATGTCTCCTGCGCTTTCCCGCCGAATGCCCGGGCGGAAAGCAGCGCGAGGACCCACGCGGCCGCAAACATCACCGTCGTGATCACGAATACGGGGGACAGCCCGGTGCCGTCGATCCCCACTGCGATATTGGCAATGTAGTTCAGCTGGCTGACAATGTAGAACAGCCACGCCAGGAGCGCCAGCGCGTATACCGCATAGAGCGCGAGCCCCAGCAGCCGGTCACTCCACGCCTTCCCGGTTCCTTTCCGGACAGGGATCAGGAGCGCAATCCCCGCCGCCGCGGCAGCCACCGAAAACAACAGGACCTGCAGGGACAGCTTCTGGGAAAACTCCGAAACGCCCGTCAGCGCATAAAGCGCCAGCGTGACGGCCTCCAGGATGGCCGCTGCCGCCAGGAGCACGAAAGCCCCTCTCCCTTCTTTTCCTTTTTCCTGATCCATGGGATACGTCCTCTCGTTAATTGTTCAGTTTCTCGGGATCCGCCAGGTTCTCTACAACCGGGTTCCAGGAAAGCGTGCTGCCCGTGAAGATGCTGATGCAGTCCATCATCGGCGCGGTGGCTTCCATGGTCCCGTCGTAGGCCGCATGGTTGTTCCGGACGGTGAGCCGGATCACGTTCCATCCCTCCGACAGGGAGAAATGCTCGTTGACCAGGTAATCCGTAAAGGGGCGCTTGTCCACCATGCTGACCGAGAACGGGATTGCCCCGGTGATGGCGATCGGCGCGTAGTCAAAACGGACGATTTTCTCCGTGTCGAACAGCGTATAGCCCTTCTGGTCCTTGCGCACATCGCCCGTCTCTTCGTCCAGCAATGCCGGGGCGCAGGAACTCTCAAACCCGTAATAATTCTGGCCGTCAAATGTGGTATCCTCGGGCGCGATATACATATCCGCCCACTCCGCGGACAGCCGGAGCTGCAGCAGCGCGTCGGTGGTATCCCGGTCCGCCTTCACGACGAATTCCAGGAATGCGGTGTTGTAATAAAGGCCGCTCACCCAGTACCCGTTGCTGGAACCCGCGGTGCCGTTGTCCACAAAGATCAGCTTCAGGCCGCTGAAGTTGTCGGAGGAACCGACACCGGTCTTCTCATGGTCGATATAGGTCAGCTCCGTCTCAAAGCGGTACTCCTTAAGCGGCTGGATCCAGAGCGTGTAATCCCGCTTCACTTCCGTCTGGAAATCAAACGGTTCCGTGAATTCCGGATCGATGAACCACTGGTTGACGAACTTGTATCCTTCCACCACCGGCAGCGAACCCGCGGACGCGCGGTCGCCGGGCTCGATCTTCCTGGTGCGGAGCACGGTCTCCTGGCCGTCAATCATATATTTGAAGGAAACATTGTAATATTCGACGTCCCATCCCGCGTACAGGGTCATGTCCTCCGAAACGGGGGTCTCGAAATCAAAGGCTTCCCCGCCTTCCGCCGCCGTAAACCAGCCGGTGAACTTGCGGCCCTTGACTTCCGGGTCCTGCGGCTTCTCCAGGAGGGATCCCGAAGAGACCGCCACGGTGCGGTTCTGGAACGCGTCCGTCCCGTTATAGTCGAAGGTGACGCTGACCAGGGTGCTGCCCGCCTCGATCTCCGTCCAATGGGCATAGAGGACAATGTCCCTGTCCACGGAAGCGGTGAAATCGTACGGGGTGTCTTCCCCGGCGTCGGTATGCCACCGGGCAAATTCGTAGCCTTCACGGAGGGTTGCCGGCGCCCAGGCTTCCTGGACGGGGCTGCCTTCATCCACTTCCAGGGCCACCGCGTCCGGCGCGTCCGGATAGTTCAGGTTGAACGTGACGGTATGGATCCCGGACCACCGGGCATAGACCGCCGTATCGGCCTGGAGGGCTGCCGTAAAATCGAATTCCGTCTGGCCGGCGGGATCCGCGAACCAGCCCAGGAACCGGTATCCGGCACGGACGGGGTCGGCGGGGCGCGGCGCAGCCGTACCCGCTTCCGCCTGCAGCACCTGCGCGGCGGGGGCGCCTTCATAGTTCAGGTTCAGTGTGATGCTGTATTTCTTCGTTTCCACCGTGATCATGTAGGTCGTGGTGAATCCGTCATATTCCACGGTAATCGTCTTGGAACCGGGCGCATTCATGTCCGGTGCGGAAACCTTTACGCCTTCCGCGGTAAAGGACAGGTCTTTCGTGCTCCCGTCGTCATAGGAAAGCGCCAGCACGCCCCCCTGGACGGAAAACGCATCGCCGACCGTAAACGCGGTCTGCGGCGCCGTTTTTACGGATATATCCTCAATGGAGGCCTGCGGTTTGGGTTTCTCCTGACCGCCGCAGGAAGCCAGCAGGAGAACCGCCATGACAGCCAGGATGGCCATAACGAATCGGGTCCGTTTGTAATTCATCTTGATTCTTCTCCTTTCCGAATCCGGGGTCTCCCCGGAGGGAGGCTTTCCGAATGAACCGGAAGGGCTCCGGCCCCCCGGTTAGGGGATACCGGAGCCGATCCGCTTCAGTTTTTCACTGGGCCCGCTCACGGAGCGGACTGTTTACATTACTCTTCCTCTTCGGCGTTCACGGTGATCGTGAATTCCTCGGATACGTACGTCGTGGTCCTTGCGTTGCTGCCGGTTCCGCTCGTAAACGTGACCGCTACCTGGAAGGTATAGTCACCGGCGGCGGTGGGCGTACCGGAGATGACGCCGCTCACGCTGTCGATCTTCAGGCCCGCGGGCAGTTCGCCGGAGGCGATCCTGTAGGAAACCGTGCCGCTCTCGTTGATGTTGGACGCGACGGAGCCGTCATACTCTTCGCCGACCCAGCCCTTCGGAAGGTCCTTGGTCCAGGGGGAAGCCACCTGGAAGGTGATCTTCGCGGAGCCCTTGACCCAGCCGTCCACGATGGCGGTAACCGCCACATCGAAGTCGCCGACCGCGGTAGGCGTACCGCTGATCTCGCCGGTGAACAGGTTCAGGGACAGGCCTGCGGGCAGCGTGCCCTCAGCCTTGTATTCCACATCGCCGCCATTGAGCTGGTCTTCGCTCAGGAGGGCCGGGATGTTCGCCCGCTCTGCCTGCTTCAGTTCCACAACCTGGTCCTTCAGGGCATCGATCTGGACGCCGTTCGCCACCAGCTTGCTGTTGGCGGCCTTGTACAGGCCCTTCAGGGCCATCATCCGCATGTAGTAGTACTCTTCGACGCTCTCCTTGGTCACGGCGGTTTCACCGCTGCCGAAGGTCACGTTCACGCCGCCCTTGCCATCGCGCAGGGACGCATCCCAGACGCCCTTCAGGGCACCGGCGCCGCTGCCCATGATGGTCAGGCCGCCGTTCCTCAGGATCACTTCCTGGCTGTTGAAGTTGCCGGACCGCCAGTTGTACTTGGTCTCGCCTTCGGGCGCCAGCGGGTTCGTCCAGTTCTCACCGCCCTGGCCGCCGGTATGGTCCGTGACCCACTCACCGAACCAGCCCCACTCATTCATGAAGATGCCGGTGATGAAGTCATAGTTGTGCGCGATCTGCTCCTGGCCGATCCGCCAGCAGGAGATCATGGCGCCAGCGGAACCGCCGTCCTGCATGGCCTTCTTGAACGCTGCGAGATAGTTCTCACGCATGGTCTGCTCGTCGACCCATACGGTCGTACCTGCATTCAGGTCTTCCTGGTCGTAAAGCGCGCAGTGCTTGATGTAAACGTTGGTACCCTTGCTCTGGGCGCCGGAGACGGCTGCCGCCGCCATGTAGCCGTTCAGGATCGCATCCTGGGAATAGTACTCTTTCGTACGGCCGGCGAACTGCGAACGGTTGATGTTCGAGCCGGGTCCCCACCAACCGGAAGTACCGGTCGGGCCCTTCTGCAGGTCGAATTCGCCGCAGAGCTGGCCCATCCTGCGGATGAGCTTGGTATTGAAGGTGGCCGCCTGGAGAGGCGCATCCGCCCAGGTGAAGGTGCCGCCGAGGTTCAGCGGACGGTCCGCGTTCGCGTCACGGGCTTTCCCGATCGCCGCGATCGCGCCGGGGGTGGATCCCCACAGGCCCTTCATTTCGGCATAGGTCAGCTGGTTCATGAAGTCGTCCCAGGTGAATTCTTCGCCGTCCACAAGGATGGAGCCGTCCAGCGGCACACCGGCCATCTGGTACAGCTGCACCAGCGTCTTGCCGTCCACACGGTCGTCGTTCACGGTTTCCGGATTCTGCTGTGTCCAGTTCTCCGGAATGGCCTCCACGTACCAGGGAAGGTCGGGGCTGTCGATGCTGCTCGCTTCATCCGCGAGGATATCCCCGAAGAATCCGTTGAAGTTGTTGCCCGTGTTCATGTTCACGACCTGTTTCTCACGGTCGATGGCTTCCTGCGTAATGATCAGGTCGCTGAGCGTGGGCGGTGCCGGGAAGGTGCCTTCCATATCGGCACGGGACAGGATGGTCATCTTCGCATCCGGATCCTCATTGAAGGCGCCGGTGCGGATGGAGTAGTCGATTTCGTCCGGATCGGAGAACAGGGCGACCGCTTCGTTGCCGGAGAAGCTGTCCAGTTCCATAATCGCGGTTTCATCAAGGGTGATGGTGATGTCATCGTACATGCCGTCGCGTTCGGAGACCAGCACGCTGGAGCAGGACATCGCACGGAAAATGTAATCGCCTGCATCCAGTTCCCAGCCGGCGTGGCCATTGCCGTTGGCATCGTTGTAGTCGAAGGAGGCCACATCCTGGACGTCGATCTCGACGATCACGGTCTCGGACCTGCCGGGCTTCAGGATACGGGTCTTGCCGAAGCCGACCAGTTTGACGAAGGATTTCTCGATCTCGCCCGTGTAGTAAGGAGCCGTCACATAGATCTGGACGCTCTTCTTACCCGCGACATCACCGGTGTTGGTGACTTTGACGGGGATGTAGAGTTTCTTGACCTGGGCTTCGCCGCCTTCCACGGAGGAGGCAAACAGGGACGCTTCGACTTCGCTGTCAAGCGCTTCCTTGCACTTCGCGTCGGTGTAAAGGCCCTGGATCTCCATCGTGAAGGTGGTGTAGCTCTGGCCGTAGCCGAACGGGTAAACGACGTTGAAATCATGCCACGCGTCCGCGATGGCCTGGTACTCGGAGGGATCCGCACCTTCCGTCAGGGAGGTGTTGCCCTGCGCGATCTCGTTCCAGAAGGTTTCATAGTACTTGTAGCCAAGGTAGATGCCTTCTTCGTATTCGACGCCGCGCATACCGCCGGTGCCCGTGCCGCCAGGCGCGATGGTCAGGTACTTGCCGTCTTCATCCGGATAGCGGTAGACATAATCGCCGGGGACATCCTCGCTGTAGGCGTCATAACGGAACTGACGGCCGGTGGAGGTGTTCATCCAGGTGGGGTCAGCGGTGAAGTCACGGACATATTCCGCGGAAGCGCCGCCGGAGGGGTTGATCACGCCGGAGAGGATCTCGGCCACGGCCGTGATACCGGTCTCCTGGATGCCGGGACGGCCGAACCACAGCAGGCCGTTGATTTCCGGATCCTTCTCAAGGTTGTACATTTCGAAGGTGTGGGAGGAGTTGAACAGCACCAGCACTCTGTCGAAATTCTCCTTCGCGAAATCGATCAGCGCGATTTCGGAATCGGTGAGCTGCAGGGAGTGCTTCACTTCCACATTGTCGCCTACGGTCGGGGTCTCGCCTTCTTCCGCGGGGGACTGTGCGGAATGCGCGTGCTTCCATCCGTAAGGATCGGTCTCTTCGGTACCTTCCTTCACCGCATCCTGGATCTGACGGATACTGTCGTTGGCACGGTTGCCGGCCAGGGACCCGTTTACGGGATCCGTCGGGTCGCCGCTGTTGGTGGTATGGCCGGTAAGGGCCACGCTGCCGCCGACATTTTCCTTCATGTCACAGCGCTGGATAACCACAACCGCCACATCGTCGTAGTTCTCGAGAGAACGCATGACGGCTTTGGAGAACAGGGGCTCGAAGCCTTCGATACCCACTTCGTTCATCTCCAGCTTCGTGCCGAGACGGGCATACCATTTTTCCAGTGTGGGGTTGACCTTGAAGCCGGCGTTCCTGAGGCCCGTAGCCATGGACGCCACTTCGTTGGGGGCCACCACCGTCCCGTCCACGCCTTCTCTGAGGTCTCCGGACCGGACGCCCAGTACGCTGATTCTGTCGTACCTGGGGTTCAGCGGCAGTGTGCCGTCGTTCTTCATCAGCACGGCGCCTTCCGCAACGATTTCGCCGTTCAGTTCCTTCGCAGCCGCGAAGACTTCCTCGAGCGAGCCGAATTCACTGTAGAACTGGCCTTCATACTCCAGGTTGTCCGGGCCCGCGAACTTGTCCAGGTCATAGCCCGCGGCCATGGCCGGAACGACCGTCCCGAGGATCAGCACCAGCGTAAGCACGGTGGCGATCACACGGAGCAGGTTCGTACGTTTTCCTGATGTTCTCATGTTTTTCTCCTTTGTTTTTTTTACAGGGTCCCCCTGCTGGCTTTATGGTAGCAGAGAGACCCCGCCGGCAGCAATAGCCAGTGCACCCTCGGTCATTTTTATCGCACAGTCTGCATCCGGGGCGCCGTCTTTGGGAGAAATGTATAAAAAAAGCCGCCCTGCATGAGGGCGGCTTGACGGACCGGTCAGGATATTTCCCCGCGCTTCCGCCTGACCAGGAAGAAAATGAGCAGTACAACATCCGCAAGGAGCAGCAGCGCGTCCGCCCCGTACAGGACCGCCTGCCAGGGCGGCAGCGTGTAGGATACCGTTACGCCCGGCGCGATTCCCTGCAGCAGGTTGCTGTTCGCGTAGGCGTAGCAGACGTTTTTCAGGGCCCTTCGGAATGCCTGCAGCGCTTCCGGGGACCGGGTGTCTTCCGGCATCTTCATGTAATAATACATCCGGAGGTCGCCGCCGTTCCGGAAGATTTTGTCCACGACGCCGGGTTCCAGCTGGAGGGCCATGTCCGTGATCACGACGCCTTCAAACCCCCACTCCCCCCGGAGGACTTCCTGCAGGAGCGCGTAATTCGCGGCGCACCACTCGGTCCCGATCATATTGGCCGCGCCCATGATGCCCATGGCGGCCCGGAGCGGTTTCGCACGGAGGCCGGACGCGTCGTAATAGCGCAGGACGGTTTCCGCCTCCTTCACGACGATCTCAAAGCTTTTCAGGTAGATCTCCCGGATGGCCTGCTCCGTGGCCCAGGCCGTCAGGCAGGTCGCGGGCCCCTCATAATTGTTCAGGGCGAAATGCTTGACGTAGGCAAGCACGCCGTGCCCGGCCGCGCCGGAGACGCAGCGGGCGCCCATGCGCCCGCACAGCAGGGGGTCTTCGCTGTAGTATTCGAAATTCCGGCCGCAGAAGGCGCTCCTGTGCAGGTTCAGCCCCGGCCCGTACCAGCCGGTCAGGCCCATCAGCAAAGCTTCCCGCCCGATGGAGTCCCCGAAGGCAAACGCGAGTTCGTCGTTGAAGGACGCCGCCAGCATCACCTCCGCGCAGTAGGCGTAGGTCCGGAACGTGGAATTCCGGGGCGCGTGCAGGTACTGGGGGCCGTCCCGGTCCATGGAAAGCGGTTTTCCGAGGGATTCCAGGGCGGCGGTATTGCCGGACGACGTGATCAGCAGCTCCCACAGCGCGTCCTCTTCATAGTCCGCCTGGTCCAGGAACAGCTCCCACAGGGGGTCGTCGTACGGGACCCCTCTCATATCCGCCAGCACAAGCCCGTTCTCCTGCTTCTGCACGGGTGCTTCGTGGAGAAGCGTATAAACCCCGCCGTTCCCGGTATAGGGATCGGTAAAGGGATCGTAACCGGACGCCCGCGCAAGCCGGTCCGGGGAAAGGGCCTTCTCCGTCGGCGGCGTCGGCTGGGTGCCGGCCCAGTCCGCCCTCGAAAGCAGCGTCACGCCCTCTTCCAGCATATAGGCCGTCACGTCCTCAAAGCGGTTTACGGCGGCGGTTTTCTTCACGTCCTGCTGCGCATCCCGCTCACTGAGGCGGGGATTGTCCGTGTCGTAGAAGACCGTCCGCTCCACATTCAGGACCGTCTCGTCCCAGCGGTCGTGGCTGTCCTTGCCGAGGACCAGCCGGTACGCCCCTTCTTCCAGGAGCCAGCATCCCCGCGTGCCGTCCGGGTTTTCCCGGGTATAACAGTAGGACGCCAGGTCCTCCATTTCAAACGTCAGGGTGACCTCCCGGCTCTCCCCGGCTTTCAGGGAGACCTTGCCGTAGGCGACCAGGTTTTTATCGGATTTCTCAATCCGCATCTCCCGGTCATAATCCGTGTACGGCGGCGAGAAGTAAAGCTGGACCACTTCCTTCCCGTCCCGGGCGCCGGTATTCGTCACCAGCACGGAAACCGAGACCTTATTTCCGGCGTCATGCCGGCTGACCCCCGTGATCCGCTGCGTAAAAGTCGTGTAGCTCAGGCCCCAGCCGAAGGGGTAATTGACGGCCCCGGCGCCGGTCTTGGCGCCCTGCGCGTCCCGCTGCCCGTAGTCTATGGCGCCCAGCGCGTACGCCGTTTCATAGTACCGGTAGCCGATGTATATGCCCTCCTCGTACTCAATATAATAGAGTCCCGCGGGCTTGTTCGTGCCGTTGTAGTTGGAGGCAAACGCGGTCCCTTCGGTCCCGGCGTAGATCATATCCCGGAAATTCGCCTGTGCCGGGTCCCGGAGCAGGTCCGCTTCCCAGATGTCCGGCGTCCGGCCCGAAGGGTTCACGGCCCCGGCCAGGATATCCCCCATCGACGCGAACCCCGTATTGCCGGGTCCCCCCACCCACAGGATGGCGTCGCACTCCAGGGGGCCCTGCATCAGGTCCCCGATCTCCATGACGTTCGCGGAATTGATGACCGCGACGGTGCGGCTGCACCATTGTTTCGAGAAGGCGACCGCGGCGCGTTCCGCCTCCGTCAGCGCCAGGACGTGGGGCGTCCCGTCCGAAAGCGGGAGCAGGGAATAGTTGCTGCTTTCCCCGCCCATACGCCCGATAAATACGATCCCGGTCGTCCCCGCGCAGGTGTTCTGGAATCCCTCATAGGCGGAAGCCGGCAGTTCGTATACCGCCCGGTTCCCGTTCCCGGCGTCCTGGAGGCCGGTATACGTGGCCTCGTCCGGGGAGATCTCCAGGATCGGCGCGTTCTTCATGGCCCGGATGACGGCCTCATTTAAGGAAAAATGTGCCCGCAGGCCTTCCTCAGGCGTGCACACGTACCCCTCGTTCACCCGGGCGTGGCCGGACCCCGTACCGCCGTACACAGGGTCCACGAAACGGAACCCGAACGGGGTGACCGCGGAACCCGCGGGCAGCGGGAGGACCCCGTTGTTCTTCAGCAGCACGATGCCTTCATCGGAGATCTGCCGGTTCACGCCATGGGCATGGTCCAGCGTCTCCGAGTCCGTCGTACAGGCGGCATCGTAATACAGGGCGTCCCGGCCCGTGTCCTCCGAAACGCTTAAGACCGGCTTCCCGTATCCGAAATGCCGGTCCAGTGAGGTCTTATATACCTGCCCGACCACGGTAAACGCGATCAGGATCACGTGGAGGATGACGAGCAGGGGCAGGAAGGCCGATCGCTGCGTCTTCATGCGGGCTGCCTCCTCTCACGGTCCCGGGGCACCGGCAGCATGATATCCAGGTTGAACCGCCCGTCCCGGATGGAAAAATCAAGGTCACCGTCCAGCTGCCGCACCAGAAGCTTCATGCTCCGGATCCCGAAGCCGTGTTCCCGCTTGTTCTCCTTCGTCGTCTGCGGGACGCCGTTGACCAGGTTGAGTTCCGCGTTTTCGGGGCAGGAATTCTCGATGTGGACCATGATGACGCTGCCCTGGTCCCGCACATTGACCATAATAAGCCGCTTCTCCGGGTCCTCCACGAGTTCCGCGGATTCGATGGCGTTCTGGAGGGCGTTGCCGAACAGGGAATAGAGTTTCCCGGGCGAGATGAAGTCCAGCCGCTCCCCCTCGATCATGCAGGTGAGGCGGATGCCTTTCTTGTCGCAGAGGATGTTTTTCTCCGCCAGGATGACGTCGAGCGCCGGGTTCCCGGTCTGGATCGTGACGCCGTAGAAACTGAGGGCATTCTCGAGTTCGATGATCGTATTGTCATCGATCAGGCCGTTGATATTCCTGAGCGTCCCGATCTGGCTCTTCAGGTCATGGCAGCGGATATTGAGCAGGTCAATGTTCTCCTTGCTGAGCTCATACCGCTCCTTATCCTTCTTCCAGAGCATGCTGATGGTCCGGAGTTCCCGCGCCGCGTCGTCCTTGTCCAGCATCAGGTACTGGTAGCCCAGGGAGAGCACGCACGAGAAAATGTTCGAAAGCGTCAGCATGATCATGGCCGGGCCGCGGCCTTCATTGACGCTGTATGTGGCGATGGAGGAAAAGACGATGTCGAAGGTGATCGTTACGATTACCCAGAAGAACAGGTAGAATTTGCTGAAGGAAAGCTCCTGGCTCCTGCGGATGCGCACCGCGACAAAGGCCCATACCGCCCAGTACACCAGCGCGAAAACGGAGACGTACAGGACCGCGTTGATGGCCAGGACCCCGCTCTGGAGGGACGGGACCTCGCCGGGCAGGTACACATTGATCGTATCGATCCCCAGCAGCATGGTCAGCAGGGTGTTCAGCTCGAAGGCGATGTGCTGCGCCGTATAGGCAATGATGCCGCAGAAAAGCACATTGATCCAGGGTTCGTCGTAACAGAACTTCATCGCGGCGACGGACACGATGAACAGGGAAAAGAACATGAATACGGAATACGCCGCGTTGTAGGCCGCGATCGGGAACAGGAACGCGGTCAGGTACATCAGGAGGATGGATGCCGCAGCGCGGAGCGGGAAATGCGCCCGCCGGTGGAGCGTGTAGGTGGTCAGCCCTTCCGCTATGCCAAGTTCGGTCACGAACAGGATTTTGTACCAGAATAACACAGATGAAAAGTCCGGCATATCAACCTCCGACAGTCCCTTCGTAACGCGCCAGGTCCATGAGGAATTCCCGCTTCCTCGCGCGGGAGATCTTCAGGGTATGCTTCCCGACGGTCACCGAATCCCGGTCTACGGTCTTCACCTGCTGCAGGTTCACCAGGTAGCACACGTTGCAGCGGGAGAAGCATTCCGGGGGCAGCAGCTTCTCCGTGGTCACGAGGGTCCCCCAGGACTCCACTTCCCCGCCGACGGTATGGAACACCAGCTTATGCCGGATGACTTCTATGTACAGGATATCGCGGATCCGGAGGCGGGCCATGCCGTTCGCCGTTTTGACCGACAGGTCCCCCGGCCCGTTGGAACGGACCCGCCGGATGACTTTCTCCATCACCACGTCAAAATCGTACCGGTTGACGGGCTTGACCACAAACCCGATGGCGTCCACCGTATACCCCTGGATCGCGTACTGTTTCAGGTTCGTGATAAAGACGAGGATCGTCGCCTGGTCCGTCCGGCGCAGGATCCGGGCCGCTTCCATGCCGTTCGACCCCGGCATCTTGATGTCCAGGAAGACCGCGTCGTATACCGGCGAATAGTTCTTCAGGAAAGAATCCGCGTCTTCAAAACAGGCGCACGCCACCGGCAGTTCCCGCGCCTGGCAGAACTGCTCCACATAATTCCTGATCTGGTTCCTGACGATTTCCTCGTCATCGACAATGGCGATCCTCATACCTGCCTCCAACCTGTATTTCCTAATATACATGGACTTGTATGGGATGTCAATGCCGTCCGGGACAAAAGATGATTTCCCCCTTGCGCATCCCCGCCGCTGCGGCTTCAGTACGCGTCCGGGTTCCCCGTGCGGCCGCCTGCGCGCTCCGCGTTCCGCGGTGCCGCGCGTGCCCGGTTCCCGCGTCCGGGAACCGCCCCTTTATATATTTTCCGCGTGCTTCCGCCTTGATTCCAGCCTCAATTTCTGTTATGATGGTGAAAAGTATATCGTGTCGGGGGAAACAGCCGCGGAACCGCGCGCCCCCAGGAAACCGGAGAGGAACCGGCCGGCCGCATGGACCGCCTGCCGTATCCCCTCCGTCATTTACGAAAGGCACCTGTCATGAGACCTTACGAAAAACCGATCCGGAAAATCATTTTCTCCACCGTATGCATCCTTCTCGGAAATGCGCTCCTCGCCTTCCTGGTCGCGGCGTTCGTCATTCCCCACAACATCATCATGGGCGGCACGACCGGCATCGGGATCGTGCTGAACAGGCTCTTCCCCCAGGTCGAGGTCTCCGTCTATGTGCTGGTCCTGAACGTCCTGCTCCTGCTCGCCGGGTGGCGGATCCTGGGCCGCCAGTTCGCGCTGACGACCATCGCGAGCACATTCCTCTACCCCGTCTTCCTCGGCGCCATCCAGCGGATCCCGGGCATCGAATCCCTGACCGGGAATTCCCTCACGGCCGCCCTGTTCGCCGGCACCCTGATGGGCGTCGCGCTCGGCCTCGTCATGCGGGTCGGCTCCTCCACCGGCGGCATGGACGTGGTGGATATGGTGCTCGCGCACTGGACGCACCTGCCGGTCGCGCTGTTCGTCTGGCTCGGCGACCTGGTCGTCATCGGGGGGCAGGCGTTCTTCAGCCCGGCGGAGAATACGCTCCTCGGCATCATCGTCCTGGTCCTGGAAAGCATCGTGCTCGACAAGGTCATGCTGGTCGGCAAGGCCCAGTCGCAGGTCTTCGTCATCTCGAAGCGGTACGAAGCCATCCGTGAGATGGTCATGAACGACCTCTCCGCCGGCTGTACCATGGTGGAGATCGAGACCGGCCGTCTCCGGATTCCCGCGAAAGGCGTGCTCTGCGTGATCCCGCAGCGGAAAGTCTATGACGTGACCGAACGGATCCGCGCGCTGGACCCGGAATCGTTCATGACCATTTCGCAGATCAACGAAGTGCACGGGCGCGGGTTCACGACGGAACGGGAGATGCGGGACGAGGTTCCTGCCGGACAGGACTATTCTGCCTGATGCAGACATGAAAATGAAAAACGAACGCGGGCCCGGCAGAGATGCCGGGCCCGCGTCATCATGCGGTTTTTATCCGTTCCGGATTCTTTCCGGCCGGGATCAGATCTTGTGGTCGCAGCCGAGCACGTTCACGATCTTATGGGCAACGATGTCCTTCACGTTCGTACGGCCGGGGGTCAGGTACTGCCTGGGATCAAAGTGGTCCGGATGCGCTGCAAGGTGCTGGCGGATGCCGGCGGTCATGCCGAGACGCAGGTCGGAGTCGATATTGATCTTGCAGACCGCGCCCTTCGCGGCCAGGCGAAGCTGCTCTTCCGGAATGCCGATGGCATCCTTCAGCGCGCCGCCGTTCTCATTGATGATCTTCACATATTCCTGGGGAACGGAAGAAGACCCGTGGAGGACAATCGGGAAGCCGGGCAGACGCCGGGAGACTTCCTCAAGGATGTCGAGACGGAGCTTCGGGTTCGTGCCGGGTTTGAACTTGTACGCGCCGTGGGAGGTACCGATGGCGATGGCCAGGGAATCCACGCCGGTACGCTTCACGAACTCTTCCACCTGGTCGGGATCCGTGAACATGGCCTTATCCGCATCGACGGACACCGCGTCCTCGATGCCGGCCAGCGTACCGAGTTCCGCTTCGACGACGACGCCGTGCTCATGGGCGTACTCCGCGACCCTGCGGGACTCCGCGATATTCTCTTCGAAGGAGTGGCCGGAATAGTCGATCATGACGGACGTGAAGCCGGAATCCACACAGTCCTTGCAGACGTCGAAATTCGCGCCGTGGTCCAGATGGAGGACAATGGGAATCTCGGGATGCAGCTCAACCGCCGCTTCCACAAGCTTGACAAGGTAGATGGAATTCGCGTACTTCCTCGCACCGGCGGACGCCTGAAGGATCAGGGGGGCTTCCAGCTCGGCAGCGGCTTCCGTGATGCCCTGGACGATCTCCATGTTGTTGACATTAAAGGCGCCGATGGCATAGCCGCCGTAGTAGGCCTTCTCAAACATCTCTTTACTGGTTACAAGTGCCATATTCAGGTACTCCTTTCAAATACTGTTAGTATAAAACCGGCTGAACCTGGTCAGCGGTTCGTCACATCACGGACGGCGTCGGCGACGGCTTCCGCGGTGAAACCGAAATAGGGGAAGAGCTCCTTGTAGGGCGCGGAAGCGCCGAACGTCTTCATGGCGATGACCTTCCCGTCAAGGCCGGCGTAGGAACCCAGGCCGAAACCGGACAGGGCTTCGACCACGACGCGCGCGCGGACGGCCTTCGGGAGCACATGCTCCTTATACGCCTCATCCTGCTCCTCAAAGAGGTCCAGGCACGGCGCGGACACGATCCGGACGTCGATGCCGTCGCCTTCGAGCAGCGCTTTCGCCTCTACCGCGAGCGACACTTCCGAACCGGACGCGAGGATGATGGCATCCGGGACGTCCTTCTTCGAATCCTGCAGGATATACGCGCCCTTCAGCGCTTCGCGGGAAGAGCCTTCAAGCTGCGGCAGGTTCTGCCGGGTCAGGGCGAGCGCCGTCGGCGTGCCTTCCGACGTCATGGCGCTGAACCACGCCGCGTTCGTCTCCATGGCGTCCGCCGGGCGGAACAGCCGGAAATTCGGCATGGCGCGGAACATGGCCGCCTGCTCGATGGGCTCATGCGTGGGCCCGTCCTCACCGACCCCGATTGAATCATGCGTGAAGACGTAGATCACGGGGATGTTCATGATGGAGGCCAGCCGCGTCATGGGCTTCAGGTACTCCGAGAAGACGAAGAACGTGGACACGTACGGCACCAGCCCGCCGTGCAGCAGCATGCCGTTCGCGATGCCGCCCATGGCCAGCTCGCGGATGCCGAAATGCATGTTCCGGCCTTCCGGATGCTCCGCCGAGAAATCCCCGGCGTCCTTCATATAGGTCTTGTTCGAGGGGGCAAGGTCCGCGGAGCCGCCCATGAAGTTCGGCACCAGGTCCTTCAGCCGGTTGATCACCTGCCCGGACAGGTTCCGGGTGGCTTCCGGCTTCTCCGCCCCGACCCAGAAACGGTCGTTGTCGATCAGGTCCTTCACGGCGCCGCGGTCATGGTACTGGTCCCACTTCGCGCGGAGTTCCGGATACGCTACCGAATAATCGGCGAACAGGGCCTTCCACTCCTCTTCCTTCACGGCGTTCTTCGCGCCGATCTCCCGGTAATTCGCGTACACTTCCTCCGGGACGGCGAAGGGCTCTTCCAGCGGCCATCCGAGGAACGCGCGGAGTTCTTTGATATTCTCATCCCCGAGCGGCTCGCCGTGCGCCGCCGCGGTACCCATCTTCTTCGGGCAGCCGTAGCCGATCTGCGTGTGGATGGTGATGAAGGACGTGCGGGACGTATCCGCCTTCGCCAGTTCGATCGCCTTCCCGACCGCTTCGGTGTCGTTCCCGTCCGCGACGGACAGGGTCTGGAAACCGAACGCCTGCATGCGCATCTCTACATTCTCCCGGAACGCGATGTCCGTGGACCCCTCGATGGAGATCCCGTTCGAGTCATACAGGACAATGAGCTTCCCGAGGCCCAGCGTGCCCGCGAGCGAAAACGCCTCCGAGGAAATGCCTTCCATCATGCAGCCGTCGCCGCCGAGCACGAACGTATAATGGTCCACGACCGGGAACCCTTCCCGGTTGAATTCCGCGGCCAGGTGCTTCTCCGCGATGGCCATGCCGACAGCCATGGCCATGCCCGCCCCGAGGGGGCCGGTGGACGCTTCCACGCCCGCGGTGTGGTGGAACTCGGGATGGCCGGGGGTCAGGGAGCCCATCTGGCGGAACCGTTTCAGTTCCTCAATCGAAAGATTCCCGTAGCCGTAAAGATGGAGCAGGGAATACAGCAGCATGGAGCCGTGCCCGCCGGACAGCACGAAGCGGTCCCGGTCCGGCCATGCCGGATCCTTCGGGTTATGGTTCATGTGGTGCGCGAACAGCTCGTACGCAACCGCGGCCGAACCGAGCGGCAGGCCGGGATGGCCGGATTTCGCCTTCTGGATGGCGTCCGCCGAAAGCACGCGGATGGCCTGGATGGAAAGGTCTTCGATTCTCTTCATGATCATGATTCTCCTGTGATGATCTTTAAACGTTAACGGAATGTAATATGTTCGATCCTCGTCCCGGTGGAGAACAGCAGGCTGTCCTTCCCGGAGAAGGCGACGCCCGCCGGCGCGTCCACAAGGATCCCGTGGTACCGCAGCCTTCCGGATGCGTTGTACAACCAGATCTCGTTCCGGTCCGCCACCATGACGCGTCCGTTCTTCGCGGTGATCACGGTGTATTTTCCGGGCAGTTCAAAGGAATTATACACTTCCCCGGTCATTTCGTAAAGAGTGCAAATAAACTTTCCTTCTTCTTCCGTGATCAGGACCGGCCGGCCGTCCATGGATAGGACGGAACGCAGGTTCTCGCGGAGCGGCAGCATGGTGCGCTCCGGGTCGCCCCGGGAGGGAATCGTGAAGAAGGAGAGCATATTGTCCCCGACGGCCACCAGGTGGTCGTCGTCCTTGAAGTCGCACGACAGGAGGAACGTGTCCGTGTCGTAGTAATCCGTAAACCGCCCGATCACGTAGCCGTTCGACTCCCGCCCCTTGCCGAAATCATACAGCACGAGGCGGCTCTCCCCGATGCCGTTCGCGGTGGAGTATGAAATGACCGCCAGCCGCTGCCCGTTCGGCGAGACGGACAGGTCCACCGGGTATCCGTTCGAGCTGAGCACCGTCTTCACTTCCACCGCGATCTTCGAGCCGAAGCGGTCGAAATAGGAAATGTACGCGGACTCGCTGGACTCCGTGAACACCGCGGTCACGCCGGAAGCGGAAATGTCCATCCCGTAGATCCTGCGGGATACGCGCACCGTACTGATCAGCCCCGACGTCCCGAAAATGTACACCTGGTACCCGCCGCTGTCATACATCGAGAAGAAATCCCCCTCGATCGCGATGACGGGCGAGGACAGGGACAGCGGCGTGCTCCACATCTGCGTCCCGCGCACGAAATACGTCACCGAATCCGCGCCGATGACCAGGCACCCCGCCGAGAACGCGTAGACCTGCCCGGACGACATGCCGCCTGCCGGTTCGTCATAGTCCAGGGTGTAGGTGGTGTATTCATAGTTGTGATAGAAATAGAGCCCGGCACAGACGAGCGCGGCAGCCAGCGCGATGAAGGCGATCACCGTCCCGAAAATGCCGATCCAGGACCGCTTCTCCCCTTCTTCCGCCGCCCCGTCCGACGTGTCCAGGGTAATGACGGAAGACCTTAAGGCGTCCAGCCGCTCTTCACGTGTCCGAAATTCATCCGAAGCCACTTGGTTCCTCCTTCATGCGGGCGCTTCCCTCCGCGGGCGGGTCTGAACGGCACCGCAGCCGCACCTTCCCCGGGCGGGTCCGCGGCCTTACGCCTTCCGCATCCCCGCAGCCATCTTCGCCACGTCTTCCGGGCGCATCTCGTCCCGCGGCGAAAAATCATACGAATCCATATACCGGTAAATCGCGGCGACGAGCGCCCGCGCTTCCGGGTAATGAAGCTTCTGCTTCAGGTTCAGTCCCGAAACCAGCACGGCGCCGGTCCCCACGCGCATCTCCGCGATGCAGCAGTCCGGGATGTCCAGGTGCTGCAGGGAAAATGTATAGACGATCGGCCTTAACGGCTTCGGCAGTGTAAACGTCACCCCGGTCATCAGCCGGTTCCAACTCCCGCCGGCCTGCTCCCCGCCCGGCAAAACACTGCACAGCGGGTGGCCTTCCGCGAAACGGATCAGCGGGATCCCGAGCCGGCGGTCCGGCACTTTCGGGATCAGGAACACATTGCCGCCCTCTTCCAGGAACTTCAGCGCGTCCTCATCCAGGTACTCCGTCTCGTACACGGACTCCGGGCAGACCGGGATCACCTGGGGGTAAACGAAGACCGAAGCCCGGTCGGTGTACCCGCCGAAGGACGCGGCCAGGGCCAGTTCGCACGGTTCCGCCTTCCCGAAGCGCGCCTTCGGGAGCGGGATGTCGAACGACGTCAGCACCGCCTCCTTCCCCGGGAGCAGGCTGAGTTCCTGCCCGGTGACCTCTTCAACAAGGCCGTTCCCGGTGACGCGGAACTTGAGCACGCCGGTCACCGGCTGCACGCCGTCGTTTTTCAGGAGCACCCGCCCTTTCAGGGCCGAACCGTACTCCAGCGCGGGGGCATCCGAAAGCACCGCGAGCATCACGTCCCCGAAAAACGCGCGGAACCGCTCGGGATCCGCGAACGGGAAGCGCTTCCGCACCCCGTGGGAATTCAGCATGCCGTGCGGGTGGGTGCCGAACCCGGACATGTCCTGGAGGCCGGACAGGAAGATCCCGTCCGTCTTCCCGGACGCCCGGATCTCCCGGACCGTCCGCCGGTAGCACTGAAGGGCTTTCTCGCCGCTCTCTTCCGCCAGGCGTTCCCATTTCGGAAGGAGGCGGGCCTTCGACGCGGCCTCCTGCATGGAAAGCAGGTTCTCCGGGATCAGGCGCCCGGTGAACAGGTCGATCTCCCGGAAATCCGGGAGCATCTCATAGCCGCCCACAAAGAACAGGAGCTTCGGCGGGCGCCGCTTATCCTCCTCGTCCTGGAGCACCGTGCCCCCGGCCATAAAGCAGAACCCCGGGCACTCGGACACCGCGGCGCCGAAGATCTCCTCCAGGGCCTCCGACGGCTCGAACGATTCCTGCGCGCCGGACCCGTCATGGCTCATCCCGAAGGAAAGCGCCGCGAAGGACGGGTGGTGCCGGTAGGCGCGGAGCATCTGCAGGCACTCATCTTTATAATAGTCTTCTTCCTCGACCGGATGGAGGAGCGACAGCTCCGGCATGACGAGGAGCCCGGCCCGGTCCGCGGCCTCGAACGCCGCCTCCGGCGGGCAGTAGCCCCGGAAATAGACCGTATTCACGCCGTAGGCCTTATAGGTCTTATACAGTTTTTCCCACGAAACCGTGTCCATGGGCGGGTACACCGTCTCCGGGAACACGCCTTCGTTCGTCTCCCCGCGCACGAAGAACCGCCGCCCGTTCATCTGGAAATGGCCGTCCCGGTCGTAGGTGAACTCCCGGATGCCGAACTTCAGGATCTTCTCAAACCCCTCGTACCAGATGTGGAGATCGTAGAGGAACGGGTCTTCCGGGCTCCAGTAATGCAGGTCCTCCCGCAGCGGGATGTCCGGATAGCGCACCTCCGTCCGGTCCTCCAGGAGCACGATCTCCTGCTCGTAGGCCTGCTGGAACGCGTCCGACTGGATGCGCAGGAGGCCGACGCTCTCGTCCGCCGAATCCATCAGCAGGCAGACGGTCGCCGTCTCCTCCCCGAACCGGATGTCCGCGTGGCAGACGAAGGCCTCCCCCTCTTCCCGGATCCGCACCTCCCCCAGGAGCCCGTTCCAGTTCACGGACGTCTCGGAATTCGCGGCGTTCGAGCCGAGGATGGACGCCCGCGGCCAGTTCAGGAAGCGGTTGTCCGAAACGAAGGCCACCGTGTGCGTGCCGTCGAGCAGCCCCGTGACCTCGAACACGGCCGGCATGGGCAATGTGCGGGCCTCGAACAGGGGCACTTCCTTCCCGTCGATGAACAGGGAGAGCTCCCGGGCGCGCTCGGCTTCGATAAAATACCGCTTCCCGCCGGATTCCCGGAACGTGATCGTCCGGCTGATCCGGACGGGGCCCGAAAACATATAGCGGTGGAGGTAGCGGGAAGGCTCCGAATCCTCTTCCCCCTCCTGTTCCGAGACGCCGATATTGTATTCGTCGAGGGTCCCCGGCACGCGCATGGAAAGGACGCCCCGGCCTGTGCCTTCCACAGACCAGATGCCCGCCAGGGAATATGTTGTATAAGAAGCCAGCTGCATAAGGATATCCGCCCCGGAAAATGGGTTCCGGCTGTAAACCGCATAAAAATACGGATAGCATTGTAGCAAAAAAGTACGGGAAATGCAAGACGGAGTTGGGCTTTCGGCGCGGCAGGCCCCCGGGACGGGCCCCGCTGCCGCCCCGGCCGCATGAAACGCTGGACTGCGGGGACGGATGTGGTATAATGGGCGGCGGGGACAGGGCCTGTCCCCCAGTAAAGATTCGGAGGTGGCTATGAAACGGTATCTGGTGACCGGCGCCGCGGGCGGCATGGGGAAAGCGGTCTGCCGCGCCCTTACGGACGCGGGGGCCGAAGTGTGGGGGCTCGACCTCAGCGCGGAGGAAGGGGACCCGCGGATGATCCGCGCGGACGTCACGGACCCGGCTTCGCTGGAGGCTGCATCTATGCGGGTCCGGGCGGAGGCGGGGACGCTCGACGGGATCGTCCACACCGCCGGGATCTATAACCTCGCGTCCCTCGTGGAGCTGCCGGAGGAGGCGTTCCTCCGCATTTTCGACATCAACCTGTTCGGCATTTACCGGACCAACCGGATCTTCCTCCCGCTGCTCGGGGAAGGCGGGCGCATTGTCATGGTCTCCAGCGAACTGGCGCCGCTCGACCCGCTCCCGTTCACGGGCATCTACGCCATCACGAAATCCGCGGTGGAAAAGTACGCGGCCTCGCTCCGGATGGAACTGCAGCTGCTCGGCTTTTCCGTCAGCGTGATCCGCCCCGGCGCCGTGGACACCGGCATGCTGCCCGCTTCCACCGCCGCGCTGGAACGCTTCTCCGCGGAAACAAAGCTCTACCCGGACAGCGCGGGCCGCTTCCGCCATATCGTGGACAGCGTGGAATCCCGTGCCGTCCCGCCCGGAAAAGTGGCGGAGGCGGCCCTGGAGGCGCTGACGGCGCCGCGGCCGAAGCTTGTGTATAACCTGAACCGGAACCCGCTGCTCCGGCTGCTGGACGCGCTCCCGCAGCGGCTGCAGCTCCTGGTGATCCGGAAGATCCTGAAAGGCTGAGGCGCCGTCCGGCCCTCTCCGCCCATATAAAGAAAGACACCCCGTTCCCTTCCGGAGGGAGCGGGGTGTCTTCGGGCAATGCGTCAACGAAACGTGCAATGGATCACGCACTGCGCCTCGTTTTAAGGATTACTGCTGGATATCCAGCGTGTAATACTTCTTCAGCGTTTCAATCGCCGCATTGACATTGGCCTCGAATGCGTTCGAGGATACATCATAGTACCCCACGAAGCCGGAGTTGTGGCCGGCGGTCTTGTAGAACTCGGTATTGTCCGGATTGACCATACCCATGGCGACGAAGGAGGACGCCGGGACCTGGCCCGCCTGGGCGATCTTCTCGCAGATGTAGTTGCGGTCGAAGAGCAGGGAGATCGCGTTGCGGATCTCCTGCTGCGCCTTCTCCTTCTCCACACCGGTCAGGGAAGAGCCGGGAAGCAGGTCGGAATTGACGTTCCAGCAGACATAGTACGTACCGATCTGGCCGGCCACGACGAACTGCTGCGGATAATCCTTCTTCAGGGTCGCGATTTCGTTCGTGGGCACGTCGTCGATCAGCTGCCAGCTGCCGTTCTTGAAGTTGGTGAGCATGTTGTTGCTGTCGTCGGAAAGGTAGCACTTGATCTCGCCCATGGTGACGGAGGCCGCGTCGATGTAGTTCGGGTTCTTCGTCAGGGTCATGAGGCTGTCATGGTTCCAGCCGGTAAGGGTGTAGGGCCCGTTGCACACATAGGTGGCGGGATCCGTCGCCCAGGACTCGTTCTTCACCACGTCCTCGCGGACCGGGAAATACGTCGGGAACGCAAGCAGTTCGTTCCAGTAGGAAATCGCGGAGGAAAGGGTCACCTTCAGGGTCTTCTCATCGACCGCTTCCACGGCCAGCTTGCCTTCGTCGTAGCCCTTGATGACTTCGAACATGTACTCATAGTCCGCGGCGAGTTCCTTGTCGATGGCGCGGTTCCAGGCATACACGAAATCATTCGCGGTCAGGGCAGCGCCGTCGGACCACTTCAGGCCGTCACGCAGGGTGTAGGTGTAGGTCACGGTGCCGTCACTGTTCACAACGCCTTCCGGAAGGCTCGTCGCGCAGTCCGCCACGATCTGGAGGCTGCCGTCGTCCGCCTGGTCCCACTTCGCGATGCCGGAGAACAGGTGCACCAGGAGCGTCGCGCCGTCCACTGCGGAGTTCAGCGCGGGGTCGATGGTATCGGGTTCGGACGCAAGGCAGACCGAGATGGAGTCGCTGGTGCCGTACGTGCAGTTCATGAAGTACTTGTAGCCGAGGGGCGACGAGAAGAAGCCCTTCACGTTGCTGTCGATCATGTACAGGTCGGTGTAGTAATACAGCGGCGTGATGCAGCCGGTCGCCATCAGCATGTCTTCCGCAAGGTGCATCAGCTGGTAGCGCTTGACGTTGTCCGTGCAGGACTTGATCGTGCTGATCAGCACGTCGTAGGTCTCCGCCCAGGTGCCGTCGGTCACTTTGGTCTCATAGCCGTAGGAGGTCAGGTCCAGGCTGTACATTTTCAGCTTGGCATGATCGCCCTTGCCGAACTGGACGTCATTGTTGCCCGAATACGAAGTCCACATATCGAGGAAGCAGATCGGATCCGTGTAGTCCGCGACCCAGCCGTTCCTGGCCACGTCGTAGTTGCCGTCCTTACGGGTGTTCAGGAAGGTCGCCCAGTCCTGGTTCTCCATGGTCATGGTGATGCCCGCCGCCTTCAGCGCCGCCTGCAGGTACTCGCCGATCGCCTTATGGCCTTCGCTGGTGTTGTACAGGTACTTCAGGGTCGGGGGATTCGTCCCCGTGGTCTTCGGCTTGCCGCATGCCGCCATTCCCAGCAGCATGGCAACCGCAAGAATCAGTGCAAGTGTCTTTTTCATTTTGCTCTTTCTCCCTTGAGATATTTATTTCTTCGCCCCGGGCGGGTGCATTGCACGACGCCTGCCCGGGTGCGCAGAAAACGTAAAAAATGTGCCGGTTAACCGTTGATCTCCTTCGTCCGGTGGCAGGCCACGAAATGCCCGGCGGACACTTCCTCGAACGCCGGCATCGATTCGGCGCACTGCTCCGTCGCGTAAACGCACCGCGTGCGGAACGGGCAGCCCGAAGGCGCGTTCAGCGGGGACGGGATGTCCCCGGAAAGCGTGATGCGCTGGTTGCTGCGGGCGACGTCGGGGTCCGGCTGAGGAACGGCCGAGATCAGCGCCTTCGAATAGGGGTACAGCGGATGGTCGTAGATCTCCTTCGCCTCCGCCAGCTCCACCATCTTCCCGAGGTACATGACCGCGATGCGGTCGCTGATGTGGCGGACCACCAGGAGGTCATGGGCAATGAACAGGTAGGTCAGCCCCAGGTCGCGCTGCAGTTCGTCGAACATATTGATGATCTGCGCCTGGATGGAGACGTCCAGCGCCGAAACCGGCTCGTCGCAGACGATGAATTCCGGCTGGACGGCGAGCGCCCTCGCGATGCCGATGCGCTGCCGCTGCCCGCCCGAGAACTCGTGCGCGTACCGCGACGCGTGCTCGCTGTTCAGGCCGACTTTCGCCATCAGGTCCAGGATCTTCTCCTGCCGCTCTTCCTTCGACTTGTACATCTGGTGGACGTCGAGCGGCTCCCCGATGATGTCCGCCACCGTCATGCGCGGGTTCAGGGAGGAATACGGGTCCTGGAAGACCATGGCGGTCTTCGTGTACAGGGACCGGATGTCCGCCTTGGTGACGATCTCCTTCCCGTCATAGAAAATCTGTCCGCCCGTCGGCTTATACAGGTGGAGGATCGTCCGGCCGACCGTCGTCTTCCCGCAGCCCGACTCACCCACGAGCCCCAGGGTTTCGCCGCGGTTGATCGCGAAGGAGACCCCGTCCACGGCCTTCAGCGGCTTCGTACGGAACAGGCCGACGTTGATATTGAAATACTGTTTTAAATCCCGCACTTCCACAAGCGGGGTCCCGGCGGGTTCACGCATGGCGGCCTCCTTCCTCTTCCGGCGTCTGGCGGTCCGGGCGAAGGTTCATCCAGCAGGCGGCGGCGTGGTCTTCGTTGATCTGCTGCCGCTCCGCGGCCTTCCGGATGCAGATGCGCATGGCCTCGTCGCAGCGCGGCGCGAACGGGCAGCCTTCCGGCATGTTCAGCAGGTCGATCGGCGTGCCGGTGATGGGCTCCAGCCGCTTCCCCGCCGTGTTCAGCGTGGGGATGGACTTCATCAGGCCTTTCGTATACTCATGGCGGGGATTGTAGAAAATCTCCCGGGCCGTCCCCTGCTCGCAGATGGACCCCGCGTACATGACGATGACTTCGTCGCACATCTGCGCGACGACGCCCAGGTCGTGGGTGATCATGATGATCGCCATCCCGAGCTCCTTCTGCAGGGACCCCATCAGCTCCAGGATCTGGGCCTGGATCGTGACGTCGAGCGCCGTGGTCGGCTCATCCGCGATGAGGATGTCCGGCTCGCAGGCGAGCGCCATGGCGATCATGACGCGCTGCCGCATGCCGCCCGAAAACTCGTGCGGGTACTGCTTCATGCGCCGCTCCGGCTCGTTGACGTTCACCAGCCGCAGCATCTCCACCGCGCGGTCCCACGCTTCCTTCCGGTTCCGGTCCGTGTGCAGCAGGATCGCTTCCATGATCTGGTGCCCGATCGTATACGTCGGGTTCAGCGACGTCATGGGATCCTGGAATATAATGGAAATCCGGTTGCCCCGGACGTGTTTCATCACTTTCTCGCCCGCATTGACCAGTTCCTGCCCGTCCAGCTTCACGGACCCGCCGATGATCCGGCCGGTCGGCGCGAGGATCTGCATGATCGAATACGCGGTCACCGATTTCCCGGACCCCGATTCGCCCACGATGCCGAGGACCTTGCCCCGCTCCAGGAAGAAAGAAACGCCGTTTACCGCTTTGACTTCACCCGCGTCCGTAAAGAACGACGTGCGCAGGTCCTGAACTTCCAGCAATGCCATACCGTTTCCCTCCTTACCCGTTCAGTTTCGGATCAAACGCGTCACGCAGGCCGTCGCCGAACAGGTTCAGCGAAAGCACGATCAGCGAAATGACGACCGCGGGGATCGCCAGCCGGTAGCCGTACGTATTGATGCCGTTCAGCGCGTCCGACGCGAGCGACCCGAGCGACGGCATGGGCGCATTGATGCCCAGACCCAGGAACGACAGGTAGCTCTCCGTGAAAATGGCGCTGGGGATCTGCAGCGCGGTCGAAATGATGATCACGCTGATGCAGTTCGGGATCAGGTGCTTCCGGATGATCCAGCTGCCCTTCGCGCCGGTGGAACGCGCGGCCAGCACGTACTCCTGCTCGCGGAGCGAGAGGATCTGCCCGCGGATCAGGCGCGCCATGGAGACCCAGTACAGCAGCGCGAACACGATGAACAGGCTGATGATGTTGCTGCCGACCCGCTCCAGGAACGTGCCCTCGATCATCTCCGCAAGCTTCGTCTGCTTGAGGACCGCGGCGAGCAGGATCACCATCAGCATATCCGGCAGGGAGTAAATGATATCGACGATCCGCATGGTGATCAGGTCCACCTTCCCGCCGAAATACCCCGCCAGCGAACCGACCAGGAGGCCGATGATCAGCACGATGATGCTCGCGAAGAAGCCGACCACCAGGGAAATGCGCGTCCCGTACACGATCCGGATGAAGTAGTCGCGCCCGGCAGAATCCGTCCCGAACAGGTGCGGGAACACGAATTCGCCCGCCTCGATCCGCGCGCGCTCCGTCGCCCCGTACTCGAACGGGGCCAGGTTGTTATAGGAATCATCCACCGGCTTCCCGAGCGCCACGCCCAGCTGCCTGTCATAAGCGTACGGCCAGAACAGCGGGATCAGCAGGGAGGACAGCGCGATGACCACGATTACGATAAAGCTGACGGTCGCGACCTTGTTCCGGAGCAGCCGCTTCACGCCGTCCCGGAAGAACGTGGTCGACGGGCGCATCTGCACCATATATTCCTTCTCTTCCGCCGACGCGGGCAGGAAACTGTCCACGTCAATGTGCATGGTGAAGGGGTTCTTTTTCATTTCCGTCTTCATCTTCCGCACCGCCTTACTCGAGATTGATCCGGGGATCCACGATCTTGTACATGATGTCCCCGATCAGGTTCATGATTACGATCAGCGCGGCCAGGATGATCGTCGTGCCCATAATCAGCGGGTAATCGCGGCCGGTAATGCTCTTCACGAACGCGCGGCCCACGCCGGAAACCGCGAAAATCTGCTCCACCACGAGCGAACCCGTCACGATATAGGCCAGCATCGGCCCGAAATAGGTGATGACGGGGATGAGGGAATTCTTCATCGCGTGGCCGAAAATGATCCGGCCGCGGGAAACGCCTTTCGCCCTTGCGGTGCGGATATAGTCCTGCCCCAGCACGTCCAGCATGGAGGAACGCGTGAGACGGGTGATGTATGACATCGGATACAGCGACAATGTGATGACCGGGAGCACCAGTCCCTGCCACGTCTCCCCGTTCGCCGGGAACCATTGGAGCCGGAGGGAGAACAGGAGCAGGAGGAGCGTGCCCATGATAAAGGACGGCATGGACACGAACGCCGTCGTGATCACCATGATGACGCGGTCGATCAGCCTGTTCCGCCGCAGCGCGGCGATCGATCCCAGGACGATGCCGATGACCAGGGCGCCGAACGCCGCGATCACGCCGAGCTTCGCGGAAGTCGCCATGCCGTCGGTGATGATCGTCACCACGTCGCGCCCGCGCTGCTTGACGGACGGGCCGAAGTCGAACTTCGTGATGATATCGCCAAGGTATGTGACGTACTGTTCGAACAGGGGCTTGTCAAGGCCGTATTTCGCCTCCAGCGCCGCCTGCGCTTCGGGCGAGATCGCCTTCTCGCCGAGGAACGGCCCGCCGGGGACCGCATGCATGACAAAGAAGGTCACGGTGATCACGACCCACACGGTCAGTACCGCCAGCCCGATCCTTTTCAGAATATACAGCAGGTTCTTTGTGTTCATCCGCTGTCACCGCCTTTCTCCGGAGTTTGTGCCCGGGGCGCACTTGTAAAGCGTTCAAGCGCCTTCTTTAACGATTATTAGTGAAAAGTGTACCACAACCGCAATGATCCTGCAAGCATTTTCGGAAGTGTTTTATAACGAGTGTCCGATAGACGGGTCCGCGGTTTCGATCCCGATATCGACATTTGTGAGCGCGCCGACCCATTCGCCGGCCCTTCCCCTGAAGAACCCGGTCTTCAGGAACCCGACCGATACCGTCAGGTCGCTCTTCACCGCGAGCGCCCCTTCCCCGGTGTCCCCGTTCATCCCGCTGTTGATGTCCACGGAGATGACGAAGGGGCCCCCGGCCGCGCGGGCCCGGTTGATTTCCCGGATCGCCGAGGCGATGGGCTCCTCCGGCGTGCCGCGGAAACCGGTGCCGAGCATGCAGTCGACGAGGATATCATAGGCGCCGAAGCGGACCTCGTCCGTGCCCCGGCGCAGTTCCCGGACGCCGCGCCGCACACAGCGTTCGTGGTAATAGCGCCCGTCCTCCGAGAAGCGGTCATACAGAAGGAGCAGGGTCACGTCCTCCCCTTTTTCCTGCAGGATTTCCGCCAGCGCGTACCCGTCCCCGCCGTTGTTGCCGCTGCCGCAGACGACCAGCGTTTTTGCGCCTTTCCATCCGCCGTACGCGTCATAGACGCCCTGGGCCGCGCGCTTCATCAGCACTTTGGAGGGCGTCCCTTTTTCAATGGTATACCGGTCCGCGGCGCGCATCTCCGCCACAGTGAGGACTTTTACATTTTCCAGGTTCATGCGTCACCTCCCGCAGGACGCCGCCGCACAGTTCCCGCCCGCGCAGCCGGCTTCCCGTATTGAGGGACATCTTAACACTTTCCGGGACACATTTCAAGGAAAGCGGGCGGCTTTCCGGCCGGGACCGCCCGTACCGGCGTCCGAAAAACCGCGTCATTTTGGCTTGACGCGCTGTTTTGGACAGGCTATAATGGGAAAACAGGCTTCCTTACAAATGTGAGCGCCCCTCCCTGCTTCCGAAGCGGGCATCCGGCAGGACGGTAAGGACGCCGGACCGGACGATCGAAAAAACAACCGATGAAGGAGGACATAGTATCATGAAGAACGCCATCAGCTATTTCACCAAGACCAAAAAGGGCAATACAAAAAAGCTCGCGGACGCCGTTGCCGTCGC
>JAGDAW010000210.1 GCA_017959345.1 Lachnospiraceae bacterium
CGTCCTCTGCTCCGCCGTCTTCCTGCATGAGCCGCTCGGCCTGCCGGGATGGATCGGGGCCGCGCTCGTCCTGACGGCCGCCCTGGTCAGCGAGACCGCATTCCCGGGACCTTCGCAAGACGCGGCGGGGACCGCCCCCGGCACGCCGGCAGGTACGGCGGAAAACACGCCCGGCACGCCGGAAGACACGCCGGCAGATACGGCGGAAAACGCCCCAAGCACGCCGGAAGACGCGGCGGGGAATCCCCCGGACCAGGTGGAAACGAACCCCTGTACGCGAAACTATTGACGAATGACCCGGACTGTGTTATAAATAGAGAATCGGCTTACAGCCGGACTATTCTTTACGGAGGACCGAACATGAAGAGAATCACTACACTTGAGACACGGAACCTGTGCGAGAGCGCCAAGAACGGCGGCTGCGGCGAATGCCAGACCTCCTGCCAGTCCGCCTGCAAGACCAGCTGCGGCGTTGCGAACCAGACTTGTGAGAACGAGGAGAAATAATCCCGCCGTTTACGCAGATTCATTATGGGGGTGCTCTTGACGGATAAGAGTGCCCCCTTCTTTTTGCGGGACTTCACGGATAAATGAGGATCTGATGGTACATCAATACATACTGAACGGTTATCACATTGTGCTGGATACCTGCTCCGGGTCCGTCCACGTGGTGGACGAAGTGGCCTATGACCTGATTGCGGGGTATAAGAACATGCCCGAAGGCGCGCTGGTCGCCGCGGTGCTGGAGAAGTACAGGGAGCGCCCGGACGTCACGGAAGAAGACGTCCTGCTCTGCCTGTCGGATATCCGCGCCCTCGAGAAGGCCGGGAAGCTCTATACGCCGGACACGTTCGAGGAGATGGCCGGCACATTCAAGGAACGGAGCGGCGACGTGGTGAAGGCGCTCTGCCTCCACGTGGCCCACGCCTGCAACCTTTCCTGCTCCTACTGCTTCGCGGCGCAGGGCCGCTACAACGGTCCCAGCGCCCTCATGTCTTTCGAAGTCGGGAAGCAGGCGCTGGATTTCCTGGTCGCGCATTCGGGCACCCGGCATAACCTCGAAGTGGATTTCTTCGGCGGGGAGCCGCTCCTGAATTTCGGCGTGGTGAAGCAGCTGGTCGCGTATGCCCGGGACATCGAGCAGGAACACGGCAAGCATTTCCGTTTTACGCTGACCACGAACGGGATGAAGATCGACGACGAGGTCATCGACTTCTGCAACAAAGAGATGTCCAATGTGGTCCTTTCCCTCGACGGGCGGAAGGAAGTCCACGACCGCTTCCGTGTGGATGCCATGGGGCGCGGCAGCTACGACCGGATCGTGCCGCTCTTCCGGAAGCTCGTGGAAGCCCGCGGCGGGAAATCGTATTACATGCGGGGCACGTTCACGCATTTTAACCCCGACTTCACGGAAGACGTGTTCCACATGGCGGACCTGGGCTTCACCGAACTCAGTATGGAGCCGGTCGTCTGCAGCCCGGACTCCCCCTCCGCCCTGACGGCGGAGGATCTGGAGATCGTGAAGGAACAGTACGAAATCCTCGCGAAGGACATGCTGCGGCGGAAGAAGGAAGGGCACCCGATCACATTTTACCACTATATGCTGGACCTGGCGGACGGCCCCTGCATCTACAAGCGGATCTCCGGCTGCGGCTCCGGCACGGAATACATGGCGGTGACGCCCCAGGGCGACCTCTACCCCTGCCACCAGTTCGTCAGCGACCCCAGGTACCGCCTCGGGGACGTATGGAGCGGCGTCACGAACACGGCGCTCCGGGAAGAATTCCGCGCGTGCAACGCGTACGCCCGCCCCGAATGCCGGGACTGCTGGGCGAAATTCTACTGCTCCGGCGGCTGCGCGGCGAATGCGTACCACGCCTCCGGCTCCATCCGCGGCGTCTACCTGCCGGGATGCGAACTGTTCCGGAAGCGCATCGAGTGCGCCATCATGATGCGGGCGGCGGAAGCGGAGATGGCCGCGGAGGACCATGAACACCCCGGTCTGTGACTTTATTGAAAAATACGTATCCCTGGATATGGCCCGGTTCCATATGCCGGGTCATAAAGGTGTGCCGTCCTTAGGCTGCGAGCCGTGGGACATTACGGAAGTGAAGGGCGCGGACGCGCTCTATGAAGCGGACGGCATCCTTGCGGAGAGCGAACGGAACGCGGCGTCCCTGTTCGGCACGGCCGCGACCTTCTACAGCACGGAAGGCTCGAGCCACTGCATCCGCGCCATGCTGTACCTGCTCTCCCTGGTCCGGAAAGGCCCGCGGCTCCGGATCGCCGCCGCCCGGAACGCCCATAAGGCTTTCGTCTTCGGCGCGGCGCTCGCGGACGCGGACGTCACCTGGATCTTCGGGGAAGATGACCGGACGGGGGCCCCCTGGACCTGCCGGATCACGGCGGAGCGGCTGGATGCCCTGCTTTCCGAAGACCGTCCGGACGCGGTTTTCCTGACTTCCCCGGATTACCTGGGCCATCTCCAGGACATCCGCGCCATTTCCGCGGTCTGCCGCCGCCACGGCGTCCTCCTCGCGGTGGACAATGCGCACGGTGCCTACCTGCGCTTCCTCCCGGGATCCGCGCACCCGCTGGACCTCGGCGCGGACATCTGCTGCGACTCGGCGCACAAGACGCTCCCGGTGCTGACCGGCGGCGCTTACCTGCACATCGGGAAGCAGGCGCCCCCGCGCTTCGCGGCCCAGGCGAAGCAGGCCCTCGCGCTCTCCGGCTCCACCAGCCCGTCGTACCTGACGCTGGCGTCCCTCGACCGCTGCAACCGGTACCTCGCGGAGGACGGCCCCGCCCTGATCGGCGCGTGCGCGGCTTCCGTGCGGTGCGTCCGGACGCGGCTCCGCGCCATGGGGTACCGGGTATGGCCTTCGGACCCGCTCCGGATCACCCTCCGGATGCCCGGGTACGGACATACTGCGGCGGATGCGCTCCGTGCGTTCGGGATCGAGTGCGAGTATGCGGACCGGGATTTCCTGGTGCTCATGCTTTCCCCGGCCAATGTGCCGGAAGATACGGAAAAACTCTGCCGCGCCCTCCGCGCGCTGAAGGGCTCATGGCCCGCGGCGGACGGGGACGGGCGGGACGTCCCGGCGGATGGACCGGACGGGGCGGAAGCCGCCCCCGGAAATGCGGAAGCCGGACCGGAGGACCGCCGTACGGAGGATGCGGATATGAAGCCCTCTGATGCCCCCCGCCCCGTCATGCGGATCCGGGACGCGGTCTTTTCGCCTTCCGTCCGGATCCCGGTCCGGGAAGCCATCGGGCGGGTCGCGGCTTCCCCGGAAGCCGCCTGCCCGCCCGCGGTGCCCATCGGGCTGCCGGGCGAACGCCTGGACGAAGGGCTGGTCCGCCGCCTGCTGGCGTAAGGTTACGAAGAGATCTCCGTCGTGGAGGAATAAACGACCCCGGGGCCTGTCCGTGACAGGCCCCGGGGTGTCTTTCCGACCGGAAATGTCTGTTAATGCAGCTGGTACGGGCTCTCCTCCTTCACCGGCCGGACCATTTTATAGTCTCCGGGGAGGAAGCGGATGCGCACCCACTGCCCCTCGGCGTATTCCACGTTGGTCGTCAGCGTCATCGCGCTCTCCCGCTGCTTCCCCTTCTCATCCGTATAACGGACGTACGTGGTATAACTCGTCTCGGAGGAATCCGAATCCCAGTCTTCCACCACCCGGCTCACGATCGCGTCGGTTTCGATCCCCTCCCGGTCGATCTTCTTCGCCTTCCGCAGGACAAAGAACACCTGGACCGCGAAAAACAGGATGGCAAGGATGCCCAGTATCCACTCCAGGTTTTCCCCGATAAAATCCAGCATAAAACCTCCTTAAAACCGGCTGTCCCGGCGCCGCCCGTGAATCCCGGGAATGCCCGGAACCCCGGAAATCCTTATTTTCTCTGCCGGTACCGGCCGCCCCGGTGCCGCGGACGCGCCCCTTGCGCGCATCCGTTCTCCAACTCATCCTGCCCGTGTTCATTTTACCACAATTCCACGGAAAATAAAATCCCGTATATTTATAAAAATGGCCGCCGCTTCCGGTTCCTGTCCCCGTACGGTCCCGCCACGCCCGCCTTCCCCCGGTCCGTTTCCTCCCGGCCGGGCGCCCTCCTTTAATTCTATAACCTGAGACCGGCATATTTTTATAAAAATCTACAGCCGGACACTCCCCAAATCAGGGAATTTGTGCTATATTATAATGGTATGGGTATGTTTATCCCATGCGCGGCCCGCCTGCGCGCCTTCCCAGCGCCCAGCGGCCATCCCATTTCACCTGAAGGAGATCCCTGATCATGCGTAAGAAACCGTTCCTGATCGTTCTGCTCAGCCTGGTCCTGGGGCTTACCGCCCTGCCCGCCCGGGCGCTCCCCCTTGTACAGACGGCCGTTCCCGCCGTTTCCGTCCGTTCGGAACAGACGGCCGAGGACGTGCTCATCGCGGTACCGGACAGATTAGCGCCCGCGAACCTGCCCGTGCTGCCGGATACCGGCGCGGACCCGGATACCCCGGCGCTGCTCCGGAACAGGGGGCCGCTCGTCTTCCCCACGGATTCAGCCGCGCCGTCGGATCTTCCCGCAAGCTACCTGGTGGCCACCACGCCCATCCGGGACCAGGGCGCAAACGACCTCTGCTGGGCATTCAGCACGTACGGCGTCATGGAATCCTGGCTGCTGAACCACGGCCACGGCAGCTACGACCTTTCGGAAATGCATATGGCCTACGCCACGAGCAACCACAGCAGCAACCCCTACGGCTTCTACCGGGCGCCCGCGGATGGCGGGAACCGGGTGGTTGCCACGTCCTACCTGATGCGCGGCACGCATAAGGACGCGGAGGGGTACGACCTCTGCATCGGCGGCGCCGTCCTGGAAAATGAGGACCCCTACAGCGTGGACCGGCTTCCCGACCGGCCTCTGGCGGACACATTTTACTACAAAGAGAAAGTGCTGATGCCGGAAAACGCCCTCTTCCTCTGCGGGCTGAAGAACGAGGGACAGGGCATGACGACCGAGGACGTCAAACAGGCGATCCTGCAGTACGGGGCCGTGGGCGCCGCGATGACGTGGGACAAGAGCGTCGCGAACGGGACCACCGGGAACGGCAGCACGGACCATTACAACGCCGCCACTGCCGCCTATTATCTGAATACCACCGGCGTGGGCACGTCGTACTACATGAACCACATGGTCACGATCGTCGGCTGGGACGACGCGTTCCCCCGCGAGTCTTTCAATGAAAACTGCCGCCCCTCGTCCAACGGCGCGTGGCGGATCCGGAACAGCTGGGGCACGGACTGGGGCGACGGCGGTTTCGCGTGGATCTCCTATGAAGACGCGGATTTCCCCTCCGAAATCTGGGCCATCACGGGGATTACGGGATACGACAGCGCCACCATGCGCACCCACGAATACGACTACGCCATCGACACGTACGGGTACTGGGCGCCTTTCGAAACCAATCTTTTCCTGCGTTATTTCGAAGTGACCGAAGCGGAGGACCTCACTTCCGTGCGGGTTTTCCTCCCCGAGGCGTACTCCTATGTGGAGGTCGACGTCATCCCGGATTTCATGAATACCGATATGAGCACCTATACGTTCCGCACCCTGACCGGGCTCAGCGCGCGCTACCCCGGGTGGTATACGATTAACCTCCCGTACCCGCAGCCCCTGACGCCCCTGGAAGGCGGGACCCGTTATTTCGCGGTCGTCATCCGTTCCTCGAATCCGCTGGCGTATGACCTCAGCTGCCGGGACAATTCCATGTTCTGCATGGACGGCTACAACAACTGGTATTATACCACGGACCCGAACTACCCCTCGGAGGGCTGGTGCATCAAGGCGGTCTGTGAGACCGACCCCCCGAAGGTGACGGGCTGGATTTTCAATGACGGCGACTGGTATTACTTCGACGACGACGGCGTCATGCAGACCGGCTGGAATACCATCGGCGGAAAAATGTACTATTTCGACGGCAGCGGCGCCATGCAGACCGGCTGGAAGAAGATCGATGGCCTGTGGTATTACTTCGACGAGAACGGCGCCATGCAGACCGGCTGGCTGAAAACCGGCGGCAAATGGTATTTCCTCGACAGCAGCGGCGCCATGCAGACCGGCTGGCTGAAAACCGGCGGCAGATGGTATTACCTGGACGGCGACGGCGTCATGATCACCGGCTGGCTGGAGGACGGCGGCAAGCGGTACTACTTCGGCGGTTCCGGCGCCATGGTCACCGGCTGGCAGAAGGACGGCAGCAGCTGGTACTACCTCGGCGGTTCCGGCGCCATGGTCACCGGCTGGAAGACCATCGACGGGAAAATGTATTTCTTCAACGCGGACGGCGTCATGCAGACCGGCTGGAAGCAGGAAAACGGCAAGTGGTACTACCTGGCCGCCTCCGGGCAGATGGCGACCGGCTGGAAGGCCATCGGCGGGAAGACCTATTTCTTCAGGGACACCGGCGCCATGCTGACCGGCTGGTACCAGGAAGGCGGCAAATGGTACTATCTGAACGCCTCCGGACAGATGGTGACCGGCTGGGCTGCCGTCGACGGGAAGACCTATTACTTCAAAAACACAGGCGCCATGGCCGCCAATGAGTGGTGCAAAGGCTACTGGCTGAACGCGAACGGCACCTGGACCTACCCCCATACGGGCGCATGGAAAAAAGACAGCGGCGGATGGCGGTTCGTGGATACCTCCGGGTGGTTCGCGAAGAACACGACGGTCACGATCGACGGGATTTCCTACTCCTTCGACGCGGCAGGCTACTGGATTGAATAGAGACAACCTGTATCTTTTTCCGCAAGTTGCCCGTAAAGAAAAATTTTTACAGTTTTCTTCGAAATGTATTGACTTTTAAGAAACGCAGTGCTATATTGAGCGAAATTCAAAAACCAAACCGTTGACGCGGGGATAACGGCAATGATGCCTCCACAGAGAGCCTGTGGTGCTGAGAGTCAGGTGGGAAACACATTGTCAAATGGGCCGCTGAGGGCGCAGTCAAAGGAAGCGCAGGCTTCCGAGTATTCTGCGACGTTGAAGGCAGACGTTATTTGCCGGGGGTATCATGGGTATCCCGCTAAGCGCACGGCCCGGCCGTGAATCAAGGTGGCACCGCGGATAAGCGTTTTTTATTCGCCCTTGACAGAAGCAGATTTTCTGTCAGGGGCGTTTTTATGTGCCGCCCCGGCAGGAAGCCCGGGACCTGCGCGTCCGGGCCCTGCGCGGCGCAAGGCCGCGCGTGCGATACCGGGGCGTTCCCGGCATCGTCATGGATGAGGAGGCAGACCAATATGAAGGTTTTACCCGCTTTTTCGGAAGTCGAAAGCATCGCGGCCGCCGGCAGGTACGACGTACTTCCCGTCAGCTGCGAGATCCTTTCGGATTTTATCACGCCCATCGAGGCCGTCCGGATCCTGAAGAACGTCTCCAGGCACTGCTACATGCTTGAGTCCGCGCAGGCGGACGAGACCTGGGGGCGCTACACGTTTCTCGGATTCGACCCGAAGATGGCGATCACATGCGTCGGCGGGACCGTGAACGGCGTCCTGGACGCGGGAAAAGTCAAATATGTGACCGGGAACCCGGCGGAATACCTCCGGAAAGTCCTGAACGGCTACCGGAGCCCCCGCTTCGACTACCTCCCCCCGTTCACCGGCGGCCTGGTGGGCTACTTCTCCTTTGACTACCTCGGATACAGCGAGCCGGGGGTGCGGATGAACGTCCGGGACACGGAATCCTTCAAGGACATGGACCTGATGCTGTTCGACCGGGTCATCGCCTTCGACAACGTCCGCCAGAAACTCGTCCTGATCGTCAACATGGCGCTTGACGACCCGGAAACGAATTACAACAAGGCGGTATGGGAGCTGAAGCAGCTGATCGACCTGCTCCGGAACGGGGAAAAGAAACAGGAACCGGGCGGGAAGCTCACGGGGCCCGTCACCGCCCTGTTTGACAAGGAACAGTACTGCGGGATGGTGGAACGGGCGAAGCACCACATCCGCGAAGGCGACATTTTCCAGATCGTGCTCTCCAACCGTCTGAGCGCGCCCTTCGAAGGGAGCCTGCTGAACACGTACCGGGTGCTCCGCACGATCAACCCCTCCCCCTACATGTTCTATTTCTCGGGGACGGACGTGGAGGTCGCCGGCGCCTCGCCCGAGACGCTTGTGAAGCTTGAAAACGGCGTCCTGCATACGTTCCCGCTCGCCGGGACCCGCCCGCGCGGGAAAACCGACGAGGAAGACCGGGCGCTGGAGGCCGAGCTGCTCGCGGACGAGAAGGAACTGGCGGAGCACAATATGCTCGTGGACCTCGGCCGGAACGACCTGGGGAAGATCAGCAAGTTCGGCACGGTGCAGGTCGAGAAGCTCCGCTCCATCGAGCGGTTCTCCCATGTGATGCACATCGGCTCGACGGTGCGGGGGGAGATCCGGGAGGACAAGGACGCGCTGGACGCCATCGAGGCGGTGCTCCCCGCGGGGACGCTCTCCGGCGCCCCGAAGATCCGGGCGTGCCAGCTCATCGGCGCGCTGGAAAACAACAAACGCGGCATCTACGGCGGCGCGATCGGGTACATCGACTTCACCGGGAATATGGACACCTGCATCGCGATCCGCATCGCCTATAAGAAGAACGGGAAGGTCTTCGTCCGGAGCGGCGCCGGCATCGTGGCGGATTCGGTCCCCGAAAAGGAATACGAAGAGTGCCTGAACAAAGCCAGGGCCTCCCTGAAAGCGCTGGAGCTCGCGCAGGAGGATGCATTGTGATTCTGCTGATTGATAACTATGACAGCTTTTCCTATAACCTGTACCAGCTCATCGGGGAGATCGAGCCGGACATCCGGGTCATCCGGAACGACGAAATGACCGTGGAGGAGATCCGGGCGCTGCGTCCGGATCGCATCATCCTCTCCCCCGGCCCCGGGCGGCCGGAGGACGCGGGCGTCCTCATCGAGCTCGTGAAATCGGTCCGCGACATCCCGGTCCTCGGCGTCTGCCTCGGCCACCAGGCCATCTGCGCCGCGTTCGGCGCGGTCGTGACCTACGCGAAGGCGCTGATGCACGGAAAACAGTCCGCGGTCACATTTGACAGGACGTGCCCGCTGTTTGCGGGCTGTCCGGAAACCGCGCCGGCCGCCAGGTACCATTCCCTTGCGGCCGACCCCGCCACCATCCCGGATTCGTTAAGAATCACCGCCCGGACCGCCGACGGGGAAGTGATGGCCGTACAGCACAACGAATACCCCATCTACGGCGTACAGTTCCATCCGGAATCCATCCTGACGCCGGACGGGAAACAGATGCTCAGAAACTTTATAAAGGAGATCCAGCCATGATCAAAGAAGCCATTGTCAAAATCGTAAGCAAAGAGGACCTGACCTATGACGAGGCCTATACCGTCATGAACGAAATCATGAGCGGGGAAACGTCGGCCACGCAGAACGCCGCCTTCCTGGCCGCCCTTTCCACCAAGAGCGCCCGGGCGGAGACGACCGATGAGATCGCCGGATGCGCGGCGGCCATGCGGGCGCACGCGACCCGGGTGGAGACCGGCATGGACCTGTTCGAGATCGTCGGGACCGGCGGCGACAATGCCCACAGCTTCAACATTTCCACCACTTCCGCGTTCGTCGCGGCCGCGGGCGGCATGAAAGTCGCGAAACACGGCAACCGGGCCGCGTCCTCCCTGTGCGGGACGGCGGACTGCCTGGAGGCCCTCGGCGCGAACATCCAGCAGAGCCCCGCGAAATGCGTCGAGCTGCTGAACGAAGCCGGCATGTGCTTCTTCTTCGCGCAGAAATACCACACCTCCATGAAATATGTGGGCGCCATCCGCCGGGAGCTCGGCTTCCGCACGGTGTTCAACATCCTCGGCCCCCTCACGAATCCCGGGACGCCGTCCATGCAGCTGCTCGGCGTCTATGACGATTACCTGGTCGAGCCGCTGGCGCAGGTCCTGATCAACCTCGGCGTCAGACGCGGCATGGTCGTGTACGGCCAGGACCGGCTGGATGAAATCTCCATGAGCGCGCCGACCTCCATCTGCGAGATCCGGGACGGCTGGTTCAAGTCCTATGTGATCAAGCCCGAGGACTTCGGTTTCGAGCGCTGCCCGAAGCAGGACCTGGAGGGCGGCACCCCCGAAGAGAACGCCGCGATCACCCGCGCGATCCTGATGGGCGAGAAGAGCCCGAAGCGGAACGCCGTCCTGATGAACGCCGGCGCCGCGCTGTACATCGGGGGCAAGGCCGCCAGCATCCGGGACGGGGTCGCGCTCGCCGCGGAACTCATCGATTCCGGCCAGGCCTATGAGACGATGGAACGCTTTGTCGAGATCAGCAACCGGCCGGAGGCGGAAGCATGACGATCCTCGACATGCTTGCCGGCCACGCGC
>JAGDAW010000211.1 GCA_017959345.1 Lachnospiraceae bacterium
GTCGCGGGCGGCTCCGTTACCGGCGGCTCCGTTACCGGCGGTTCCGTTACAGGGGGTTCTGTCGCAGGGGGCTCCGTTACAGGCGGCACCGTCACAGGCGGCTCCGTCACGGGCGGTTCCGTCTCAGGCGGTTCCGTTACAGGCGGTTCCGTCTCAGGCGGCTCCGTCGCGGGCGGCACATAGACGGCCGGCTCCGCGATCCTCCGCGCGTAATACTCCCGGGACTCCACTTCCATATAGCGGATCATCTCGCTGACCACCACGGAAACCTGGTACATATGGCTGTAAATCCTGCCGGGCAGCAGGTCTTCCAGCACCGCGAGGTCCTCGAACGCCGGCTCATGGATGATGTGCCCGTCCGTCTCCGCGAAGGCCGGAAGGAAGGAATTGTAGTCCTGCGGCCGGTCGCCATGGAGGGTGCCGTCCTCATTGATCCACCCATTGGCCTCAAAGTAGACGTAGGGGATCCCCTTCCGCAGGAAATAATGCTGGTCGCTGTTCGTATCCCGCGTCGGGGATTTGTACTTCGTCACGCCTTCGGGCATCAGGTACAGGTCGACCGCGTTGTAGGACGCCATGGTCAGCGCCATATTGAGCACCCAGTCCTGCTCCAGCACGCCGTCGTCATTGTAGACGCCGCCGTAGGCATAGAGCCGGTCCCCGGCGCCGACCGAATCCAGGTTGATGTAGCAGAGGACGTCCGAAAGGTCGGGGCACATCCCGACGTAGGCGAAAGACCCGGCGTACCCGAGGGTCTCCTCCCCGTCCCAGAAACAGAATTCCAGCGTCAGGGGCGTCTCCGTGTCCCGGAAGCGCTTCATGAGCTCCAGGACGACGCTGACGCCGGTCCCATTGTCCTCGATGCCCTTCGTCTCCACGCAGTCATAATGGGCGCCGATCACGATCCGTTTCGCGCTCCGCCCGGGCTTGCGTGCCGTATAACTGACAATGTGCGACCCGTTGACCGTGTCGAACGGATACTCCTGGACCGTATAGCCCAGGTTCTGCATCTCCTGCCGGAGCCACGCGCCCATCCGGTCCCGCCCGGACGTATCCGCCGAGAATTCCACGTTCGAGACCCGGTAGCCGAGGTTCCGGTCAATGTATTTCAGATAATCAAATGCCGCGACGGCGTAATCATGGTTGTCCGCCAGGGCGTCGCGGGTTCCGGGCATGCCCGTCAGGGACAGCGCCAGAAGGACCGCGGCAGCCGCAAGAAAGAACCTTGTTAATGCATTTTTTCTCACGATTTCCTCCCCATCAGGCAGATCCGGCTGCCGGAGCAGGCCGCAAAAGGTTCTTTTTATTGTACCACGGCGGGTTTTTGATGTAAAGACGAAAATCGCCGCTTTCCCCCCCCGCGGGACGGGGGGGAAACGCCGGGACACCAGCCGGGCTCAGGGCGCGGACAGGCCGGAACGGACAACGATCTCGGCGGCACGCATTGCACGGATATACGGGCACGGACAGCGATGCCGGCCGGGCTCATTCCATGGACACGCCGGCGCGGAAAGCTCTCCCGGCGCATAAAAAGGAGGAGCCGGAACCGGCTCCTCCCGATAAAGCTTCTGTTCGTTTAAAACAGCACCGAATTACTCGATGATGGAAACAACTCTGCCGGAACCGACCGTACGGCCGCCTTCACGGATAGCGAAACGGAGACCCTGCTCCATGGCGACGTTGTGGATCAGCTCGAGGGTCATCTCGACGTTGTCGCCGGGCATGCACATCTCAGTGCCGGCGGGCAGGTAGCATACGCCCGTCACGTCCGTGGTCCTGAAGTAGAACTGGGGACGGTAGTTGTTGAAGAAAGGAGTATGGCGGCCGCCCTCTTCCTTGCTCAGAACGTAGACCTGGCAGGTGAACTTCTGGTGAGGAGTGATTGAACCGGGCTTGGCAATAACCTGTCCTCTCTCGATCTCTTTACGGTCAACGCCGCGGAGAAGCAGACCA
>JAGDAW010000001.1 GCA_017959345.1 Lachnospiraceae bacterium
GAACGGTTACGGCCATGGAATTCTCCCCGGTATATTTACGGCAGTCCCAGGCGGAACAGGAACGGCTGGCGCAGGGACTGTCCATCGAACCGGTTTACGAATGACCGGCGGAAGAACGGTTTATGATGGAAATGAACCAAGCCGGGGCGGACCGCTGCCGCATGGAACCGGCGGATATCCGGATCCGGCCGGCCGTCCGGGCGGACCTCCCGGAGATCGCCCGCCTGGAGAAACAGTGCTTTTCGGATCCGTGGAGTGATGAAGAACTGGCGTCGTGCGTGAAGAACCCGCTGTACATTTTCCTGGCGGCGGAGAGGGCCCCGGAGGCCGCATCCGCCGGCACACAGCCCGCGGATGCCGCATCCGGGAGGCCGGAGGGCCTGCCCGCGGACGAAGGGCTTCGCGAAGCTTCCGAAGAAGGAACGCTGACGGAATCCCCCGCGGACCGTCCCGGGATCGTGGGGTACATCGGGATGTACCGCGCATTGGACGAGGGCAACATCGCGAACCTCGCCGTGGATCCTGCCATGAGGCGGCAGGGGGTCGGGCGGCGGCTTTTGGAAGCGCTGCTGCGGCAGTCGGCCCCGCTCGGGGTCAAGACGCTGTTCCTGGAAGTCCGGGAATCGAACGTTCCCGCGTTCACCCTGTACGAATCCCTGGGATTCTGCCAGGTGGGGCGCAGAAGGGATTATTATCAGTCGCCGCGCGAAGACGCGCGCATTTACGCCCGCAGCCTGCCGTGACCGGCAGGGCCTGCGGTTTCCTGCGAAAAGGGTTTTTGCCATGCTGGACGTATGTCTCCTCGGAACCGGCGGGATGATGCCGCTTCATTACCGGTACCTGACCTCATTGCTGCTTCGTTACAACGGCAGTACGCTGATGATCGACTGCGGGGAAGGAACGCAGATGGCCTTACGGAAGGCCGGCTTTTCCCCGAACCCCATCGACGTGATCTGTTTCACGCACTATCACGGGGACCACATCAGCGGCCTGCCGGGCATCCTGCTGTCCATGGGGAACGCGGAACGGACGGAGCCGCTGACCCTGATCGGGCCGAAGGGACTGGAGCGCGTGGTGAACATGCTCCGCGTCATCGCGCCGGAGCTCCCGTTCCCGGTCATTTATGAGGAGTTCGGCGGGACCCAGGCGGACTATTTCCTGAACGGGTACCGGATCCACGCGTTCCGGGTGCAGCACAATGTGCCCTGCTACGCCTACACCGTGTCCATTGAGCGGAAAGGGCGCTTTGACGCGGACCGGGCGAAGGCGCTCGGGATCCCGCTGAAGTTCTGGAACCGGCTGCAGCACGGCGAGACCATGGAGAAAGACGGGATCGTCTATACGCCGGATATGGTGATGGGACCGGACCGGAAGGGACTGAAAGTGCTCTATGTGACGGACACCCGTCCCACGCCCGGGATTGTCGAACAGGCCAAGGGCGCGGACCTCATGATCTGCGAAGGCATGTACGGGGACCCGGAGAAGCTCGGCCATGTGAAGGATTTCAAGCATATGCTGATGCAGGAGGGGGCGGAGATGGCGCGCCGCGCCGGGGTTTCGGAACTCTGGTTCACGCATTACAGCCCCGCCATGAATAACCCCCAGGAGTATCTCCCGGTCCTCAGGGAGATTTTCCCGAATACGGTGGTCCCCAGGGACGGGTACCGGAAGGAACTGGTGTTTGAAGAGGACGAAGCGCCTTCGGCATGACGCCGCGGCCATGGGCGGATCTATGGAGCTGAAAGACAAAAAACTCTATCTCCTTGACATGGACGGCACGCTGTACCTCGGGGACCGGCTGTTCCCGGACACCCAGCGCTTCCTGTCCATGATCACGGCGCGCGGCGGGCGGTACATTTTCCTGACGAATAATTCTTCCAAAGGGACGGACCGCTATGTGGAGAAGCTTGCGGGACTCGGGATCGCGTCCGGGCCCGAAGACTTCTGTACGTCCGTCCACGCGCTGATCCGCGACCTTTCGCCGCGGGGATACCGGAAAATCTATGCGCTCGGGACGGCGTCTTTCCGGAAACAGCTGTCGGACGCCGGGTTCCCGGTGACGGACCGGCCGGAAGCGGGCATCGACTGCCTGTGCATGGGCTTTGACACGGAGCTGACGTTCCGGAAGCTGGAGGACGCGAGCCGGCTCCTCCTGGACCCCCGGGTCGATTACATTGCCACGAACCCGGACTGGGTCTGCCCCACGGAATTCGGGTACGTGCCGGACTGCGGGTCGGTGGCCGGGATGCTTTATAACGCCACGAAGCGGAAACCGCGCTTTATCGGGAAGCCGCAGCCGGAGATGATCTGGCTCGCCATCGAACAGGCCGGCTGTACGAAAGAGGAGACCGTCGTGTTCGGGGACCGGCTCTATACGGATATCAAGAGCGGCGTCAACGCGGGCGTCACCACCTGTTTCGTCCTGAGCGGGGAAGGGACGCTGGAAGACCTGGAGACTTCGGACGCGCGCCCGGATTATGTGTTCCGGGACGTGGGGGCGTATACGGACTATATCCTGCACGGAAGCCCGGAACCCGTAAGGGTTTTCTGAGCGGGCCTTGAGGAGATGCGGCGTCCGCATCCCGCGGATGAGGGATTATATGAGTGAGAAAGACATTTTGATACTGGCGGTCGAAACCTCCTGTGACGAGACGGCCGCGGCGGTCGTAAAGAACGGCCGTACGGTCCTGTCCAATGTGATCTCGTCCCAGGTGCCGCTGCACACCCTGTACGGCGGCGTGGTGCCGGAGATCGCGTCCAGGAAACACATTGAGAAAATCATCCCCGTGATCCGGGAAGCGCTGAAAGACGCGGACACGGCGCTGTCCGATATCGACGCGGTGGCGGTGACGTACGGGCCGGGGCTCGTCGGCGCGCTCCTGGTCGGCGTCTCCGCGGCGAAGTCCATCGCGTACGCGGCCGGGAAGCCCCTCGTAGGCGTCCACCACATCGAAGGGCATGTCGCGGCGAATTTCATCGAGCATCCGGACCTGGAGCCGCCGTTCGCGTGCCTCGTCGTTTCCGGCGGCCATACGCACCTTGTCGAGGTGCTGGACTACGGCGTGTTCCGGATCGCGGGCTCTACGCGGGACGACGCGGCGGGGGAGGCGTTTGACAAAGTGGCGCGCGCCATCGGCCTGGGTTACCCGGGCGGCCCGAAGATCGACCGGAAAGCCCGGGAAGGGGACCCGTTTTCCATCCCGTTCCCGAAGGCCCATGTGGAAGGCGCACCGTATGATTTCAGCTTTTCCGGGCTGAAATCGGCCGTGCTGAACTACCTGAACCACCGGAAGATGCAGGGGCTCGGGATTTCGGAGGCGGACGTGGCGGCGTCTTTCCAGAAGGCGGTCGTGGACGTCCTGACGGAGAAGGCCATGGCGTTCACGGAAGAGAAGGGGTACAGGAAGCTTGCGGCGGCCGGGGGCGTGGCCTCGAATTCGGCGCTCCGCGCTTCCCTTGCGGGCGCCTGCGCGGCACGCGGGATCCGGTTCTATGTCCCGTCGCCCCTCCTCTGTACGGACAATGCGGCCATGATCGGCTGTGCGGGGTACTATGAATTCATGAAGGGCGAACGGTCCGGCCTGTCGCTGAACGCGGTGCCGAACCTGAAGCTGGGGAACCGGTAAAGGAGCGGGATTAATTTGGAAGCAATCGTAACCTGGTATGAATCCGGCATCGGGGCGTGGCTGCCGAAGGAAGTGTTCTGTTTCCTGGTCTCCATGGTGCCGCTTGTGGAACTCCGCGGGGGGCTGATCGTGGCGAAGCTGCTGGACATCCCCCTCCTGTGGGCAAATGTGATCTGCATCGTCGGCAATATCGTGCCGATTCCCTTCATCCTGCTGTTCATCCGGCAGATCTTCGCGTTTATGAAGGAACACGGCATCCTGGTGAAGTTTGTGGAGTGGCTGGAACGCCACGCGGAGAAGAAATCGAAAGGGCAGGAGCGCGGGGAATTCATTTTCCTGTGGCTCTTCGTCGGCATCCCCATCCCCGGGACCGGGGCGTGGACCGGCTCCCTGATCGCGTCTCTTTTCCGGTACGATATCAAAAAAGCCTCCCTGGCCATTTTCCTGGGGATCCTGACGGCGACCGTCCTGATGGACATCCTCTCTTACGGCCTGCTGGGGCTGTGGTTTTAAGGGGCCATGAAGAAAACGGTAAGCCTGATCCTTGCGTCCGGCAGCGGCACCCGCATGGGCGCGCCCGTCGCGAAACAGTTCCTCCCCCTCCTGGGGAAGCCTGTCTACCTGCGGAGCGCCGAAATGTTTGCCGGGGTGACGGACGAAGTGGTCATCGTGACGGGTGAAGCAGATACGGGGAAGGTGCGGGAAGAGACGGAAGAAGCCGGCATCCGGGCGCTTGTGGCCGCGGGCGGCGCGAGCCGGACGGAATCCGCGTACCTGGGGCTCCGCCGTGCCCTGGAGGCGGGCGCATTTGACTATGTGCTGGTCCATGACGCGGCACGCTGCCTGGTGACGGAAGCGGTGATCCGCCGGGTGCTTCTTGAAACGGAGCGGACCGGTGCGGCCATCGCCGCGGTCCCCGTCAAGAACACGGTCAAATGTGTCGGCCCGGACGGGACCATCCTGGAGACGCCGGACCGGCGCACGCTCTGGGAAGCGCAGACGCCGCAGGGCTTCCGGACGGACCTGCTGGACAGCGCCTACCGGGCCCTGTTCCGGCTCGCGCGGCCGGGGGAGACACTGAGCATGCTTTCGGAGCGCTATGGGCTCACGGACGACGCCTCCCTGCTGGAGCGGTTTCTGCGGGTGCCCGTGCGCGTCGTGACGGGGGACTACGCGAACCTGAAAATCACGACGCCGGAGGATCTGTCCGCCGCGGAGGAAATCCTCCGAAAAAGGGGCGAATAGCCGTTGACAAACGCGCGCTTTTCAAGTATAGTTTTCTGGTATTCCTCTGTCTGTCATGAGGGAGTCAGGCAGGAGGAGGCGCGGGGCGGCCTGTCCGCGCGCTGTTGTTTCGAAGATTTTTCGGTTGTTCCGTTTTATATAGAATAAAGGAGTGTGACATGGGATTCTTCTCCGGCGGTGCCGACATCGGGATCGATCTCGGTACAGCGAGTATTTTGGTATATATTAATGGCAAGGGTGTCGTGCTGAAGGAGCCTTCGGTGGTGGCCTACGACACGAACACGAACGAAATTAAGGCGATCGGCGAAGAAGCGCGCCTGATGATCGGCCGCACGCCCGGGAATATCAAGGCTGTCCGGCCGCTGAGGCAGGGCGTCATTTCGGATTACACCATCACGGAGAAGATGATCCGTTACTTCATCCAGAAAGCGCTTGGGCGGCGGACGTTCCGCCGGCCGAGGATTTCCGTCTGCGTCCCGTCGCACATTACGGAAGTGGAACGGAAAGCGGTGGAGGACGCGACCATCAACGCGGGCGCCCGCGAGGTCTTCATCATCGAGGAACCCGTGGCCGCGGCCATCGGCGCCGGGATCGACATCAGCAAGCCCTGCGGGAACATGATCGTGGATATCGGCGGCGGCACGACGGACATCGCGGTGATCTCCCTGGGCGGCACCGTCGTCTCGGATTCGCTGAAGATCGCGGGGGATGATTTTGACGACGCCATCGTCCGTTATATGCGCAGGAAGCATAACCTGCTGATCGGCGAGCGGACCGCGGAGGAGATCAAGATCAAGATCGGGACCTGCTATCCCCGGGATGAGGAGCTGACGCTCGACGTGCGCGGCCGGAACCTGGTGACGGGCCTCCCGAAGACGGTGACCATGACTTCGGACGAGACGCTCGAGGCGCTGACGGAATCCGCGAACAAGATCGTGGATATGGTCCATACGGTCCTGGAGAAGACCCCGCCGGAACTCGCCGCGGACATCGCGGACCGCGGGATCGTGATGACCGGGGGCGGGTCCCTGCTGCACGGGATCGATAAGCTCGTGGAGGAACGCACGTCCATCAATACGATGGTGGCGGAGAGCCCCATGAACTGCGTGGCCATCGGCACCGGGAAATACATTGAATTTATCAGTCAGTACGAGAACGGGAACGACTGACGGCCGTAAGGGCCGCGGCGCCGTAACGTAAGGATTCTTTTTCAGGTGGCAATCATTTGCCACCTGTTATCATTTCGGGCAATGTGCAGATTTTGTGGCGGACGCATCCGCAAGGGGACGCATGGAGAAGATCAGGGGATTCATCGAACGGATCACGTACAGAAATGAAGAGAACGGCTATACCGTCCTGAAGGTGACGGCCGGGGACGGGGAATGCACCCTGACCGGGACGTTCCCTTCCGTGTTCGAGGGGGAGACCATCGAAGCGGAAGGCGAACGCGTCTTCCACCCGGTCTACGGGGAACAGCTGCAGGTGGCGTCCTACTCCTTCGTCCCGCCCTCGGATGAGGTTTCCGTGGAGCGGTATCTGGGCTCCGGGGCGATCAAAGGGATCGGGAAGAAGCTCGCGAAGCGGATCATCGACCGCTTCGGTCCGGACACGTTCCGGGTCCTGGAAGAGGAGCCGGAGCGGCTCGTGGAGGTGAAGGGCATCAGCGAGCGCGCGGCCATGGACATCGCGGCCCAGGTCGTGGAGAAGCGCGAAGTCCGGAGCGCGGTCCTGTTCCTGCAGCAGTACGGGATTTCCCTCCGCATGGCCTCGAAGATTTACCAGCGTTACGGGATGGAACTCTACCGCATCCTCCGGGAGAACCCGTACCGCCTGGCGGACGATATCACCGGCATCGGCTTCCGCTCGGCGGATGAGATCGCCAGGAAATCCGGCATCCCCATGGATTCGGATTACCGCGTCCGCTGCGCCATGCTGTACGTGCTCCAGCAGGGCGTGTCCCAGGGGCATACCTACCTGCCCGGGGACGAACTGGTGCTGAATACGGAAGGGCTCCTGTCCATGGAGCTGCATGATTCGGACCGCCTGCTCTCGGACCTGCAGATCGACCAGAAGGTGACCGTGGTCACGGAAGGCACCGAACGGAGAGTCTATCTGAAGTCGTTCTACCGCATGGAATCGAATGCCGCTTTCCTGCTGCGGGAGATGAACCTGAAGGACCCGTCGGTGTCGGACGGGGAGATCGCGGCCGTCCTGGAAGAGTGCCGGAAAGAAGGCGCCCCGGAGCTGGACGAGCTGCAGAAGAGCGCCGTCAGGGAAGCCGTCCGGAACGGCGTCACCGTCATCACGGGCGGGCCCGGGACGGGGAAAACGACCATTATCAACACGATCATCCGTTATTTTATCCGCGAAGGGCTGGAGATCCGGCTCGCGGCGCCCACGGGGCGCGCGGCGAAACGCATGACCGAAGCCACGGGATACCCCGCGCAGACCATCCACCGGCTGTTGGAAGTGTCCGGGGAGCCGGACCAGCTGCAGGCGGCCCGGTTCGGGCGGAACGAGGACCAGCCGCTGGAATGTGACGCGGTCATCATCGATGAGATGTCCATGGTGGACCTCCCGGTCTTCCACGCATTGCTGAAGGCCCTGGTCCCGGGCATGCGCCTGATCCTCGTGGGGGACGCGGACCAGCTGCCGTCGGTCGGCCCCGGGGAAGTGCTGCGGGACCTGATCCGTTCGGACTGCTTCCCGGTGGTGCGGCTGAAGAAAATATACCGGCAGTCGGAAGAGGGGGACATCATCCTGAACGCCCACCGGATCAATGAAGGCGACATTGTCGAACCCAAACCGTCCAGGGATTTCCTGTTCATCCTGAGGGACCACCCCGGCCAGATCACCGGGGCGACCGTCACGCTCCTGAAAGAGAAGCTGCCGGCCTATGTCCACGCGGACGTCCGGGAACTGCAGGTGCTGACCCCCATGCGGAAAGGCCCGCTCGGCGTCGAGAACCTGAATAAAGTGCTGCAGGCGGCCCTGAACCCGCCGGATCCCTCGAAAAGGGAGTACGAACTGGATACCGGCGTCTTCCGCGAGGGGGATAAGGTCATGCAGATCCGGAACGATTACCAGATGGGGTGGGAGGTGGAAGGCACATTTCCCAGGACGCACGGACAGGGCGTGTTCAACGGGGACATGGGCGTCATACGGTCCGTCAGCGCGTTCGACGAAACGGTGACGGTCGAATATGAGGACCGCAGGATCGTGGTCTACCCATTTTCCGCCCTGGACGAACTGGAACTCGCCTACGCGGTGACCATCCATAAGGCGCAGGGGTCGGAGTACCCGGCGGTCGTGATCCCGCTGCTTTCCGGCCCGGATATGCTGATGACGCGGAACCTTCTCTATACCGGGGTGACCCGGGCCCGGAGCTGCGTCTGCATCGTCGGGCGGTATGAGACGTTCTCCAGGATGGTCAGGAACAACCGCGAAGTCCGCCGGTACAGCGGGCTGGAGGAGATGATCCGGAAGCACTATGGGTATTATTGACTGGATTTATCCGAAACACTGCCCCGTCTGCCTGGACGCGCTGCCGCCGGGGGACCGGCTGATCTGCGCGCCGTGCCGGAAGAAGATCCGGTACGTCCGCGGCGCGGTCTGCTACCTGTGCGGGAAGCCGCTGAAGGACGCCGGGGAGGAGTTCTGCAGGGGCTGCCGGGCGCGCCGGCCTTCCTATGACGGCGGCCTGTCCTACGCGGAATACTCTTCAAAATATATCCGCCGGATGCTCTATGAAGTGAAGTATCACAGGAACCGCCAGCTGCTGGATTTCCCGTGCGCGGATTTCGCGGAGAGAATCAAGGACCGCGTCCGCTGGTGGCAGGCGGAGGCATTGATCCCGGTGCCGGTGCACCCGTCGAAGCGGCTGCTGCGCGGCTACAACCAGGCGGAGGAGATCGCGAAGCGGCTCTCGAAACCGCTCGGCGTGCCGGTGGACGCGTCCATGCTCCGGAGGACCGGGAAGACCCGCGCGCAGAAGGAACTGACGGCGGAAGCGCGGCTCCGGAACCTGTCCGCGGCCTTTGCGGCCGGCGGGAATCCGAAAGGGTACCGCCGCGTCATCCTGGTCGACGACATCGTGACCACGGGGAGCACCGCCATCGCGTGCGCGAACGCCCTGAAGGGCGCGGGGGTCCGGAATGTGTACCTGCTCAGCATGGCGATCGGCCGGGATGAGTGAGGAACAGGGGGTTTTATGAATCTTTCATCCTGTACGGTCTGCCCCAGGAGGTGCGGTGTGAACCGCCTGGCGGGGGAGGCCGGCTATTGCGGCGTCGCGGGGGAAGACGTGTACCTGGCCCGGGCGGCGCTCCATTTTTATGAGGAGCCCTGTATCTCCGGGCAGCGGGGGTCCGGCGCGGTGTTTTTCTCCGGGTGCAGCCTGCGGTGCGTATACTGCCAGAACCGGGAGATCGCCCGGATGAAGACCGGGATGCCGGTCAGCGTACAGCGGCTGTCGGACATTTTCCTGGAAATGCAGGAGCGGGGCGCGCATAACCTCAACCTGGTGACGCCGACCCATTATTCGCCGCAGATCCTGGAAGCGCTGGACCGGGCGAAGGCGCGGGGGTTCGGGCTCCCGGTGGTCTATAACTGCGGCGGGTATGAGTCCGTCCGCACACTTCAGGCGCTTCGCGGCGCCGTGGACGTCTACCTGACGGATTTCAAGTACATGGACCCGGTGATTGCCGGGCGTTTTTCCGGCGCCCCGGATTATCCGGAGGTCGCGAAAGAAGCGCTCCGGGAGATGGTTTCGCAGCGGCCGGCGCTTGTCTATGACCGGGACGGGCTGCTGAAGTCCGGCGTCGTCGTGCGCCACCTCCTGCTGCCCGGGCATGTGAAGCAGTCGAAGGCCGTGATCCGCTATGTGTACGGGACGTACGGGGACGCGGTCCTGCTCAGCATCATGAACCAGTTCACCCCGGTTTACCGGCAGGAGCGCTTTCCGGAACTGAACCGGAAGGTGACGAAGCGGGAATACGAACGGCTGGTCCGGTTCGCGCTCGAGGAGGGCGTCTCGAACGCGCTGGTCCAGGAGGGGGAGACGCAGAAGGAGAGCTTTATCCCCGCGTTTGATTATGAGGGCGTGGAACCGCAGGCATGACGCGGCGGGAGCGGGACCGTCACCGTGCGGATGCCGCGCATCGTACGAAGGCACGCGGCCGGCCGGGCCGCCGCGCATCGGATTTTTTTAAGGAGAAATGCATTTATGGAAGAGACAGCCGCAGCGGAAGAGATCCGGATTCCGGCGGACGGGATCACCGGCTTATTTGAGAAACTCGGGATCAACCACTTTTTCTCGTCGCTGATCGCGGCGCTTTTTGTGCTGGTGATCGGGATGGTCCTTATGAAAATCCTGAACCGCCTGCTGGACCGTGCGCTGAAGAAAGCCGTGCGGATGGATGAGACCCTGAAACGGTTTTTCCGGATGGCGGTGAAGATCGTGCTGTGGATGGTCGTCCTGCTGACCGCCGCTGGCGTGCTCGGGATCCCCGTCACTTCCGTCGTGGCGGTGGTGGCGATCGTCGGTACCGCGCTCAGCCTCTCGCTGCAGACGCTGCTGACGAACCTGTTTTCGGGGATCACATTGCTCTTTACGCGCCCCATCCGCGTGGATGAATACGTAGAGATCGGGGAGCGGGGCGGCACAGTACGGAGCATCGGGCTTTTTTACACGACGCTGCTGACGCCGAACGGGCAGGTGGTGACCCTCCCGAATACCGACGTCGCGAATACGGCCATCGTGAATTACGGCCGCGAGCCGAAACGCCGGGCGCAGCTCCGGTATTCGGCGAGCTACGCGGACGACACGGAAGCGGTCTGTGCGGCCATCCTCGCCGCTGCGGGACGGGAACCGTCGGTGCTCGGGGATCCCGCGCCGGAAGCGTTTATCGACAGCTATAAGGACAGCGCCATTGAGTACTGTGTGAATCTCTGGTTCCCGGTCGACGCGTACTGGGGCGGCGTGCACCGGATGAACGCGCTCGTCCGTGAGGAATTCGCTTCCCGCGGCATCCATATGACCTACGGGCACCTGAACGTACACATCCTGGAGGACGCACGGGGGAAAGCGTAAGCCGGCACGCGAAGCAGGAACCGGGACCGATTTACACAAACTTCTTGACACAATTAAAAATTGGCTGTTATAATACACCATATAATGATGCTAACAGCTTCAGCAATGAGACAGTTATATCCATATGGCTGTTGGGTATCGGACAAAACAATGGAAAAGGGGAGGAACAGACGGGAAAACAGTTATTAAAGCTGGCCGCAGGTTGCGTAACACTGATTATCATATTCTGCTGTACAGGAACGGTTACTGTATACCCCGAGAGTATTGGCAGAGTTACTGCAGGCGGGGAAGCAGGTGGTTCTGGTATTGAGCCAGAAAATGGTGGTATTACGGAAGAAGAGGTTTAAGTAGCGCTTGGGATTGTGTCCTGTCTGCGCGAAAGTCTGTTTACAAGTGAGCCTTGTGCAGGCAGAAGTATCCGCAATCTGTATTTTGAGAAAATTGTATATGACGATATTAGGGAACGTTATCTGGATCTCCGACAGTTGGAAGAAAAGATGAAGTGCGTCTTCTTGTCTGCAGCAACTTCTTTCTATGTCAATAAGATCGATTATTCGGGCTGTTTAGCAACGGTATCTGCATATGAATGGAACGAGATTCAGTACAGATGTCAGGGATATGACGAAACTGATAGGATGGGATTCGGAAGTCATCATCTTCTTGTCTTCGAAAAAGGAGATAATGGAATCATACTTATACTGCAGGATTCTTTCGATGAAAGAACTTCGGTCGGATTTCATTCTTCCGATCTGGAGTGTCAGGAGCATGTATTCTTAATTGCAGATGGGGTGGCGGACAGGATGATACTTTCCGGAGGGAACACAACTTATTCCGGATATAATGCTTCGGCCGCAGTGGCGTATGCAAACACATGGTGTGGGGTTTCTGCTGCTAATACAAACTCCGGGACGATACATCCAGAGAATTATAACCCGGATTATTACTATGCTTTAAATGATTGCGCTAATTTTGTTTCACAATGTCTATATGCAGGCGGAGTGTCTTTAATCCCTGGAAACTATTATTCAGGGTGGTATTATACGCCTGTAACAGCCCCGGGTGGAACCGGTGCCGTTTACGGAGGGGATAATTCAGGTTCATTCTCATGGATGAATGTATTCCATTTTATGAACCTCTGGACTGCCCAGGGGATATTTCTTCGAAACGGGAATGTAATGAATCTGTTCCCTGGTAATCCGGTCTTCTGGGTGAATTCAATAACAGAGGATGCCGGGGGACACCTTATGATCTGCACCGGCTATAATGCGGCAAACACTCCAGTTCTGAACGCGCATAATGGAGACATGAAACAGGTGCCTGTCACTGCCATCGATCATCCGGCCCCGCTGTATACGTTCATTTTTAAGTGCAATCACAACTGGGTTGTTGAGGGGAACCATTTCAGATGCAATGTCTGCGGAAGTGTCCAGAACACGATCCCATCACCGTATTAATCTGAAATTGATATACTGTAAATGGTAAAAACGGGCTGAAAAAGGAGGAGGTTTCTCATGAATCAAAAAAGATTGTTGTGTGTTATTACGGCAGCGATCGTGCTTTTGCTGATGACAGGATGCGTTTACTCTGTCGGTGAGACGATCCCGGATGTATCTCCGGGATCCGAAGAAGACATCGGCACTCAGACCGGGACAGACGGGGCGGCAGACAGGATGAACGGGGATCCTTCTTCAGAAAGCATCAAACAGAGCAGTCAGAAGGGAATCCTGATTACTTCCCCCTATAAACTGGACATTGTCGCCGGCATGGCACCGAGACGGACCGATAACCTGCAGGGTGTGAGCCTGAAGATCCGGCAGGCCGTGGAAGCCTATTTCAGGGGATGGAAAGAAAACCGGTTTTCGAATGATGTCCGTCCGTCAGATGAGGTCCTTCAGAGATGGACCGGAATCTATGAAGGACGTGTGGAACGGGCGGATAACCTGAAATATGCATACCTTTACATTGACAGGAACGACATATACTTTTACTATTATCCGACTTTCATTCACCAGGTGCTCTGGGAAGATGAGCAGTCCTTTGCGGTGGAGGTGACCGGCAACGGGTTCGGGCATATCCTGGTATTTGAGCCTCAGGAAGAAGGTTGGGTTGTAACAAAAGACCTGGGAAAGAGCAATGAGTATTCCTGGGATTATATGGAATCGGACCGTGAAGAGGCCCGGTCTGTTTTCAGGGAAGCCGCTGAGCGGGCAAATGCAGGCCTCACCGAATCCGGGATCCCGGAGGGCATCGAATTCATGAAACGGGCCATTTTCAGGAAGGCTGCGCTGTTTGGAGGACAGGTACCCACGGAGGAAGAAATTGAATCCCAGATCGGCCTTCTTAATATAGAGTCCTATGATGAGGATATGAACCTGGACAGGATCGTGGATTATCTGAGAAAAGGACTGCCTTTTGAATCCGGCGCTCCTATGATGATCCTGAAATTCCATACCAGTGAACCGCTGGTGATCGGCGGGAAATCATACGACTATTCCACGTTTGACATACCGTTTGCCGTCAGGCTGACAGAGGAGGGCTGGGAATCGCTCGGTATGGTGGTCAGCAACTGATGCGGCCTGAAATCCGCCGGACCGGAAGGAGGAGGTTCGCTGCCTGCTCCGGGCGGCTGTTATGGAATGTCCCTGCCGGGCGCTGCAGCATTTCATCCCGCGGTTCCCGGCAGGGGCATCTGTACGGTGTGTTTTCCGAAAAAAACTGTTGACATTTCAGGACGGGTATGCTATTCTTTCTTCGCGTTTGTGGAGAGGTATCGAAGCGGTCATAACGAGGCGGTCTTGAAAACCGTTTGTCCGAGAGGGCACAAGGGTTCGAATCCCTTCCTCTCCGTTATCCTCATGATAACTCATCAGGATTCAGGCACATGGAGAAGTACCCAAGTGGTTGAAGGGGCTCCCCTGGAAAGGGAGTAGGTCGTTAATAGCGGTGCAAGGGTTCAAATCCCTTCTTCTCCGTACATTCAGACAGCCGCCGAGAGGCGGCTGTTGCCATACACAGAGGATTCCGCGCGAATGCCGGGATGGGGGACAGATGATGAAAAAGAGATCCGCATTAAACCTGGTGACGGCGGTGTGCCTGCTCTTTACGGTCCTGCTGTGTGCGTCCTCCTGTGAGGACGGCACCTTTACGCTTCCGGGAAACGGCACCGGCGTGCCTCCCGGTTTTTCTTTGCCCGGCATTACCGTCCCGGTCTATACGGAGGCGCCGGCGCACACGTCCGCGGCTTCGGCGGAGTCCATGGCATTTGCGGAAGACCGCGGCTGGAACGCGGTCTGGATCTGGACGGAAGCCGGCAGCGCGGACCGGGCGGCGGTCTTCCGGAAGACGTTCACGCTGGATGAGGCGCCGGAAGAGACGGAAGCCCGGATCGCCGCGACGGGCACTTACGCGCTCTGGGTCAACGGCACGCTGACCGTCCTGGACGGCGGTTCGGAGACGCGTCCGGCCCCGTACGGCACATTTTTCGATACGGTCCCTGTCACGGGGCTCCGCCAGGGCGTCAATACGGTCGCGCTGCTCGTGCTGTCCTCGGATGCGTGGACGGCGCCGGAGATCGCGTGGCCGGGGGATCCGGAGCGGTCCGTTTCGTACCCTTACGGGCTCCTTTTTGAGATGGAGGCGGGTCCTGTGCGCGTCTGTTCGGACCGCTCGTGGAAGGCCACCGGCTACGACGTTTACCGGGGCTTCCCGGAAGGATCGGACGGGGACGCGGATCCGGCATCCGCTGACCTGGAGACCTGGGACCTCTCCGCGGATCCCGGCCCCTTTTATGAGGAAACGTTTGACGACGCGTCATGGGACGCGCCGCTGCTGACCGCGGCCGTGGGCGCGGGCCCGCCCGGCAAGCTGTATGACGGCATGACGCCCCCGCTGCGCTTTGCCCGGGAACTGTCCGCGTTTGAAGGTGCGGACGCCTTCCCGGACGGCCCGCTGGAAGAAGACACCCGTTTCGTGCTGGCGCTCCCGGACGTCCTGCAGTTCACGTGGTACATCGAGGCGGAAGCGGAGGCCGGGAAGAAGCTCCTGGTTTACGCGCTGACCGGCCCGGAAAATGTGCCCGCGGCGTCCGGCGTCCGTTTCGAACTCCCGGAAGGCGTCACCGGCGATGTCGTGGTGACGGGAGAAGGGCCCCGGGCGTTTGAGAATCCCAGGTTCCGGGCCGGCGACGTCCTGGTGATCGAAGCGGAAGCGGGGATCACATTGAAACGGGCGGCTTACCGCGAAAGCGGATACGCGGCATCCGCGGCGTCCTTCCTTTCCTCGAACGAAACGCTGAACCGGCTGTGGACCGAAGCGTCCCGTTCCGTCCTGTTCGGCATGCGGAAAGATTTCCTGGACCTGCCGGGCCGGAACGAGGCTGTGTTCCCCGGGGATACGGCCGCCGTGATGGATACGGCGCTCAGCGTGTATGGGCAGGACGCGTTCCCGCTGGTCCGGCGGACCCTGTTTGCCGCGGCGGGGCAGGTGCCCGCGGATCCGGAAGCGCAGCAGGTGCCCGCGGAAACAGAAGAGCCGCAGGTGCCCGCGGAGCCGGAAACGCAGCAGGGATCCGCAGAGCCGGAAACGCAGCAGGGATCCGCTGAAACGGAAGCGCCGCAGACTTCTTCGGAAGCGGACGCGCCGCAACCGGCCTGGTCGGACGCGGAGCGGACGGTCGTCCTTTTTGCGGACGCCGCGTACCGCTATTTCCTGATGTCGGGCGACGCGGAAGTCCTGATGCCTTTTACGGAGGCATTGCTCGTTTCGCTGAAACGCCTTCCGAAGGACGCATACGGGCTGCCGGCGCTTCCGGATTCATTTGCGGCTGCGGATACGGGGGATGCCCGCCTCCTTGCGGTTGGATTGTATTACAAGGCCCTGTCCGACGCGGCATATCTCGCCGCGGTGCTCGGCCTGGATGACGCGGCGCCGGATCTGGAAGAGGCCATCCTGTCCGTACGGGACGGCTGGCGCAGCCGCTTCCCGGGCGGGGACGGTTTCAGGAGCCCGGACGCGGCGGCGCCGGACGCGGGGGCGAACGCATTGCTCGTACTTTCGGGCCTCGTGTCCGAAGAGGACTACGAGGGGATCATCCGGACGATTGCGGCGGCACGGGACGTGTCTCCCCGGACAGAGCGGTACGTGCTGGAAGCGCTTTGCGTCATGGATCGGACGGACCTGGCCATGGAGCGCCTGATCGGCCGGTACGGCCCCATGACGGAGGACGCGTGGAACCTCCTGACCGGGTTTGACGGCGCGTCGGACCTGCTTTCCCTGATGAACAATGTATCGCCCGCGGCGGTGCTGTCCGGATACGTCTCCGGCGTGCGCCCGCTCTCGGACGGCTTCAAGACCTTTGTCTGCGCCCCGCAGGACGTGGTGGATTCCCTGATTTTCATGACGGCGACCGTCCGCGGCCGGATCCTCCTGGAACTGCAGCGGGAAGGGGACGCCGCGGTGCTGACGGTGACCGCCCCCGGCGGCGGGTATATCCTGGCCCCGGAGACCTGGGGGGACAGCATCCATGTATCCGGCGGCGGCGCCTCGGTCAGCGGCCGGGTGGTGTTCCTGGAGGACGCAGGCGTGTACACGGTCCGCGTCCGGTAAGGGCGTCTGGAGAAGAATAAGGAACGGCCGCGCGGGAAGGGGAGCCTTTCCGCACGGCCGTTTTAAACGATGGGGGAGGCGCGTCTGCGCCGTTTTTCTACGGGTATTGAGGGCGCCCTGTCCCGGGCGGGACACATTTTACGCGGACGCTTCTTCCACGGACCGCTTGAAGATCCGGATATAGGTCTCGCGGTCGACGGTCTCGAAGACGCCGGTCCCGTTCACGAACAGGTTCGCGCCCGCCTTGGCGGCGAGGGCAGCGGTCCGGACCTGGATCCCGCCGTCCACGGAGAGGTCGATATCCCGGCCTTCCGCGGCAATCATTTCCCGCAGCGCGGTGATCTTCGGAAGCATGTCGAAGTGGAATTTCTGGCCGCCGAAGCCCGGCTCCACGGTCATGCAGAGAATTTCGTCGACTTCGTGGATGAACGGCAGGGCCGCCTCCGCCGGCGTCCCCGGCTTCACGGAGATGCCCGCTTTCTTCCCGCATTCATGGATGATCCGGAGCGCTTCATGCGTATGGGCTTCCGTGTCCGCTTCCGTGTGGACGATGACGACGTCCGCCCCGGCTTCGCAGAAGCGTTTCACGTACCGCACGGGCTCTGTAATCATGAGGTGCGCGTTCAGGACCATATCCGTATAGGCCCGGACGGACGCCAGCACCGGGAGCCCGAAGGAAATGTTCGGGACGAATACGCCGTCCATGACGTCAAAATGCACCTGGTCGGCGGTGCTTATGGAATCCAGTTCTTTTCCGAGGCAGGTAAAGTCCGCGGCGAGGATGCTCGGGGCGATCTTGATCATGGTGATAACTCCCTTCTGAGGCGGATGGCCGGGGCGTCCGGGACCATCCTGTATAGGAAAATGTGTTCCGCGGGCGGTCTGCCCGGCCGGATTCAGACCTCATCCCTATTATAAAGGAAA
>JAGDAW010000212.1 GCA_017959345.1 Lachnospiraceae bacterium
AGCAGATCGAAACGGAAATCGCCGATATCATCGCCATCGCCGACGAAATCTACGGCACCTTCGGCCTCACATACCGCGCCGAGTTTTCCACCCGTCCCGACGATTTCATGGGCGATATCGAGGTCTGGAACCGGGCCGAGGCCGCGCTGAAGAAGATCCTGGACGACAAATACGGCGAGGGCGGATACGAGGTCAACGAGGGCGACGGCGCCTTCTACGGCCCGAAGATCGACTTCCACCTGGAAGACTGCCTCGGCCGGAGCTGGCAGTGCGGCACCATCCAGCTGGATTTCCAGCTGCCCCAGCGCTTCGAACTGGAGTACATGGGCGAGGACGGCCACAAGCACCGCCCCATCATGATCCACCGCGTGGTGTTCGGTTCCATCGAGCGCTTCATCGGCATCCTGACGGAGCATTTCGGGGGCGCGTTCCCGACCTGGCTCGCGCCGGTGCAGGTGAAGGTGCTGCCCATCTCCGACAAATACGCGGAGTACGCGGGGAAAGTCGGGGAAATGCTGGACGAAGCCGGCATCCGCACCGAAGTGGACCTCCGCGCGGAGACGATCGGCTATAAGATCCGCGAAGCCCAGATGCAGAAGATCCCCTACATGCTGGTCGTCGGACAGAAGGAAGAAGAGGCGCGCCTGGTCTCCGTCCGGAGCCGGTTCGCCGGTGACGAGGGCCAGATGACCCTCGGCGACTTCCTGCACGCGGTCCGCCAGGAGATCCAGGAGAAGGTCATCCGGGAAGTGAAGGCGGAGTAACGCCCGCGGCGCGCAGCCGCCGGAATCCCCGGAAATATTTTCCGGGAAATCATAAAAAAAGTGTTGACAGCAGGCACCCCGCGTGGTAATATACGCCTGTTGTGAATCAGGCAAGAAGAGGTTCCGCCTCTCACCTCAGCACGCCGCACCAGGCTGTGACTCGGGTTTATCGGATATCTGCGTGTGCGTCAGACGCCTCCCCCACGGGATGCTTGGCGCGGGGCAGCGGGCACAGGCCTGCCGTCCGGACACGTGTTCTGAGGGCGGATGCTTTTTGCAGCCGCCCCTTTTTTATCATCTGTGCCGGAAAGGATAGGTATAAAGCTATAAACGAGTTATTGATCAATAACCAGATTCGCGTAAAAGAAGTGCGCCTCATCGGAACGGAAGGCAACCAGCTCGGTATCATGCCTACCGTGGAAGCCCTGCGCCTTGCGGAAGAGGCTGACCTGGATCTGATCCTCATTGCCCCGAACGCGCAGCCCCCCGTATGCCGGATCATGGACTACAGCAAATACCGCTATGAGCAGTCCAGGAAGGAACGGGACGCGAAGAAGAAGCAGAAGACCGTAGAGATCAAAGAGATCCGGATGTCCCCGAACATCGACACAAATGATCTTAAGACGAAATCAAACAATGCCAGAAAGTTCCTGACCGCGGGCAACCGCGTGAAGGTGACGCTCCGCTTCCGCGGTCGTGAGATGGCCCATGTCAACCAGACGAAAGGCGTCCTGGATGAGTTCGCGGAGACCCTCGCGGACATCTCGAACGTCGATAAGCCTGCGAAGATGGAAGGCCGGACCATGAGCATTGTGCTGGCACCCAAAGCCGGCAAATAACGATTCAGGAGGAGATTATCATGCCTAAGGTAAAAACCAAACGTGCAGCAGCAAAGCGCTTCACCAAGACCGGTTCCGGTAAGTTAAAGAGAATGAAGGCCTACAAGAGCCACATTTTAACGAAGAAATCCACGAAGAGAAAGAGGAATCTCCGGAAGTCCACCATCATCGATCCGGCGAACGCCAACATGAAGAAGGTGCTTCCGTACCTGTAAAGCATTGCGGCAGGAGGACCGGTTTCCGGCCTGCGGGGGTCATCAGACGCAGGGCGCGGGAGCAGGGCAGATGTGGATTCTGACGCACCGTCCGGGGACGGACGGGATGCGGATGGTTTGAAAAATGTGGTTGGGGTCAGACGACCTGCTGCATCCACGGTGATACGCGCGGCACCGCGTTCCACGGGCGCTGCACGTAAGAATATGGAGGATCAATAAAATGGCTAGAGTAAAAGGCGGATTAAACGCGAAGAAGAAGCACAACCGTGTGTTGAAGCTTGCGAAGGGATACAGAGGCGCCCGTTCGAAACAGTACAGAGTGGCGAAGCAGTCCGTGATGCGGGCGCTGGCCAGCGCTTACGCGGGCAGGAAAGAGAAGAAGCGCCAGTTCAGGCAGCTGTGGATCGCCCGCATCAACGCGGCGGCCAGGATGAACGGCCTGTCTTACAGCAGGTTCATGTTCGGCCTGAAGCAGGGCAATATTATCCTGAACCGTAAGGTCCTTGCGGACATGGCGGTGAATGACGCGGAAGGCTTCACGGCTCTCTGCGACGCCGCGAAGAAGAACCTGTAAGCTTTGCTTTCGGGACGCTGAGAGGGGGCTGCCGCGTCTGCGGCAGCCCCCTCTTTCGATACAGGGGAACGACATGCTGAATCAATTCTCAAGAACTCAGCTGATCTACGGGGCGGACTCCATGGAGAAGCTCGCATCCAGCCGCGTCGCCGTCTTCGGGATCGGCGGCGTGGGCGGCTACGTCGTGGAAGCGCTCGCCCGCAGCGGGATCGGCGCCCTGGACCTGGTCGACAACGACCGGGTCTGCCTGACGAACATCAACCGCCAGATCCTGGCGACCCGGAAGACCATCGGCCGCTATAAGGTCGACGTCGCCGAAGAGCGGGTCCATGAGATCCACCCCGGCTGCACCGTCCGCACCTATAAGACCTTCTACCTCCCGGAGACCCAGGATCAGTTTGATTTCCGCGACTACGACTACGTGGTGGACGCCATCGATACCGTCACCGGCAAGCTTACGATCATCGAAAACGCGAAGAAAGCCGGCGTCCCGGTGATCTCCTCCATGGGCGCCGGGAACAAGGTGAACCCCGTAGCGTTCGAGGTCGCCGACCTGTACGCGACCTCCATCTGCCCGCTCGCGAAGGTCATGCGCCGCGAGTGCCGGAAGCGCGGCATCGACGCCCTGAAGGTCGTCTACTCGAAGGAGGTGGCCATCCGCCCCCTGGAGGACCTGTCCGGCGGCGAATGCGTCTATCCCTCGGAAGCCGGCAGGGGTTCGAAGCGGCGGGCCATCCCCGGCTCCACGGCCTTCGTCCCTTCGGTCGCCGGGCTGATCATCGCCGGGGAGGTCGTCAACGACCTGACGCGGGAGACGTTCGCGCGGAGAGACGCGGAGACGGCGCGGGAACCGGAAGGCTGAGGCCGTATGGCGGGGCGCTGAAATGCGCAGGTACTGAGGACGGCGCCTGATCAAGGCGTGAATCGCTGATGAGGCGTGAATCGCTGATGATGCGCGGAGACGGAGGCGGCGCCAGAGGGCTGAAAAGGCCCGAAATACGCGCCGCTTTTTTTCAAGGGTAGATATGCGAAAAAACGTTTTAAAACGAATTCTGGCCGGTTTTTCGGCGTTTGCGGGGCTCCTGGTCCTCACGGCAGCCATTGCCCTGACGGTCCTGCATGCGCGCACCCGCGCGATCCTGGACGATTACGCCTCCGTATACACCGACGACCGCTACCGGACGCCGGTCCTGGTCGAGGGCGTGGACGTCATCCGGCAGGAGGTTTCCTGCGGCTACGCGGTCCTTCAGATGTTCTCCTCGTGGGCCGGTGGTTCGCTCACCGAGAAGGCCCTGTACGACCATTACGGGAAGGTGGTCACGTCCACCGGCCGGTCGTTCTGCGATGAAATGAACCGGCAGTTCCCCGAATACACGACCACCATGCACCGTTACCTGAAGAACACGGAACTCATTGCCCTGGTCTATGAAAATCTGTCCGCCGGCATCCCGGTGCCCTTCGAATGGGCCGCGAAATACGGGGACGAATGGACGCTCCATTATTCGCTGATCATCGGCGCGGACATCCCGGGGGACCGGATCACCGTGGCGAATCCGTACGGGTATGATGAGGAGATCACGGTGAAGGAGCTGCTGGAACGGACGAGTTTTGAGGCGTATGAGCGGATGCCGCTGTTTCTGAGGCTGGGGTTCGCATTCGGGGTGTTTGAGAAGAATACGGTGTTTGAGGTGAGATAGGAGCGGGGAAAGGGTTTTAAAGTCGGTTTTGAATAGGGTATGTGCGCCGGGAGAGGATCGGGATGGGCCGGGATCTTTCCCGGTTTTTTGTGCTTCATTACAAGGATGTCCGGGACTCCCGCCTCATTGAAGCGGGAGTCGTACTGTAAATACAGAACCGCCTGCGGGGTTGTCAGACACCTCGATGGTTCCTTTATATACGAAATTACTGTCCCTTCTTTTTGAAATTTGGAATGATCAGACCGTATGAGCAAAAAAGTCATACAAAATCTAAATATTGTATGAGAATAGTATTGCACAAGATCTTTGACTGTGGTATAATAACGGCAGTCAATTTCCGAATTCTGTATGAGGAAAATATGCAAGATGGAAAAGCTTGAACAGATTAAAAAAGTACTGACCCAGTGTGGGGGAATCGCAAGGACCGCTGAGTTTGTTGCAGCGGGTATCAGCCAGATCACGCTCGGAGAATCATGCAAAAACGGGGATTTGAAGCGTATACGACAGGGATTCTATCAACTCGCCGATGATGATTCCCTTTCGGAAGCGCAGTACCTTCGTGCGCTCCTTCCGGAGGGAATCGTATGCATGGAGTCCGCACTGTTCCTCTATGGCTACAGTGATTTTGCTCCCCGGAGGTGGAGTATTGCGGTTCCGCGATCAATCTCTCTGGCCAAATTGAAGATTGATGTCGTCCCGATCAAGACATATTATA
>JAGDAW010000213.1 GCA_017959345.1 Lachnospiraceae bacterium
CGCGGTACCGGTTCTTCGGGACCAGCATGACCGCCAGCTTCCGCACGCCGCCCTTCGACAGCAGCAGGGAAACCGGCATGCGCTTCACCGGAAGGTCCGCCGTAAGCGCCTCCAGCGGCACTTCCTTCTCGACCGTGACGCCCGGGAAATTCTTCGCGACCAGGTCCTCGAAATACGCCGCGCTGCCGTGGTCCGGGCAATCACTCGGGACCGCCAGCGGGTCCGGCACAAACGATTCTTTCGTCTTATTCTTCAGCTGCACGACGACCGGCTCCGGGTATTCCTCTTCCTGGACTTCCTGCGGTTTCGCGGCCTGAGGCTTCTCTTCCTTCGGCCGCTCTTCCTTCTTCGCGGCCTGCTTGAAGAAATCCTCGCCGAGCTCCGCCTTCATCTTCTCCGCGGCCTCGTTCAGCTTCTCCTTCGCCTGCTTCAGCAGCTCGTCCGCCGAATCCCCGGCCAGTTTCTTAAATAAGCTATCAAACAACGACATCCCAGCACCTCCTGCTCTTTCTGTCCCGTCCCATCCGCCTGCATCCGCCGTTTACGGGAACGGTACGGCGGGCGGTTCCATTCGTCTGTCCATCTATCTTAACATAAACCGGTGCCGCTCTGCAACACCAAAAACAGACAGGGTGTACGCCAAAAGCCTTTACCCTGCCGCTTCCGGGCGGTTTACGTATTCTACAAATCTCAGGAAGGCTTCCTTCCCGGCCGCGTCCCGCTTATAGACGCCGGCGTGTTCCAGCACCTGCGCGAACACCTTCCCGGTCTCCGCCCGGACGATGGACAATGCGTTCCCTTCCGTGAACGCGTATTTCCCGCGGAAGCTTTCCGCCCACGCCGCGTGCTTCTCCGTCAGCGGCGACGCCGCCATGTCCGCGCCGGAAACCAATGCGTCCGCCACGGCCTGCAGCTCCTCCTTCAGCCTGGCGGGGAGCACCGCGAGACCCATGACTTCGATCAGCCCGATATTTTCCTTCTTGATGTGGTGGAGCTCCGCGTGGGGGTGGAAGACGCCCAGGGGGTGCTCCGCCGTGGTGATGTTGTTCCGGAGGACCAGGTCCATCTCATAATCCGTCCCCCGCCGCCGCGCGATGGGCGTGATCGTGTTGTGCGGCACGCCCTCCGTCTCCGCGAAAATGAACGCCTCCGGGTCCGAATACGCCCGCCAGCAGCCCAGGACCCGGTCCGCCAGAGTCACGATCCGGTCCGGGTCCGCGCCGGTCAGCCGCAGGACGCTCATGGGCCATTTCACGATGGCCGCCCGGACGTCCGGGAATCCGCAAAACGAAACCGCCGTCTCCCCGGGCGCCTTCTCCATGGGAAATGTGTAATGCCCGCCCTGGAAATGGTCGTGCGCCAGGATCGACCCGCCCACGATCGGCAGGTCCGCGTTCGACCCCACGAAATAATGGGGGAACTGTCGGACGAAATCCATCAGCTTCCCGAAGCACGCGCGGTCGATCTTCATCGGGGTATGGACCCGGTTGAAGCAGATGCAGTGCTCATGGTAATACACATAGGGGCTGTACTGGAGGAACCAGGGGCTCCCGTTGATCGTGATGGGCACCGTCCTGTGGTTCTGCCGGGCCGGGTGGTTCACCCTGCCCGCGTAGCCTTCATTTTCCGCGCAGAGCAGGCAAATGGGGTAGGCGGAAGCCGGCATGTTCCGCGCGGCCGCGATGGCCTTCGGGTCCTTCTCCGGCTTGCTCAGGTTGATGGTGATGTCCAGGTCCCCGTACGCCGTAGGCGCCTTCCACTGCACGTCCTTCGCGATCCGGTCCTTCCGGATGTAATTCGTGGCCTGCGAGAACCGGTAATACCAGTCCGTGGCCTTCTCCGGGGATTCTTCATACAGCGCCGCAAAGGTCCGCTGCACTTCCGCGGGCCGCGGCGTCAGCCGTCCCATGATCTCCGTGTCCAGCAGGTCCCGGTAAACGACCCCGGCATCCGGCAGCGCCCATGCGGTCATGGCGTCCAGGATCTCGTGGAGCGCCGCGCCTTCCGGCACTTCGATCTCCGGGATCCCGTCCGATTTCAGGGCGTCGAGGACCACATTGCGGGCCCAGAGCGTCTCACAGGGTTCGATCAGGTTCGCGTCCAGCGCGTACGAAACGAGGGCGTCCACAGCATTCATACAGTTCATGAATCCTTTCCGAAAATGCACCTTCTCTGTTTACAGCAGCTTCTTGATATTCCCGTAAATCTCCAGGCCCTTCTTCTGCCCGAACTTCTTGATGATCGCGGTATAGGTGTCCCGCTTCGCGTTCTGGGCGCCGTAGAAGGACGCGACGATCGACGCCACCTGGCCGGTGGTCTGGCTCTCGTACTTCGCCTTGCTCAGGGTCTGCATGACAATGTTGTTCAGTTCGTTCTTGGACAGCGGCCCGGAGGCGGCCCCCTCCGCGGCGTTCCCGGAAGGCTGGCCCTCCGGCTTCGCGGGCGCCGGTTTCTGGGCGTCCTGCTTCGGCGCTTCTGCCTTCGCGGGCAGCTGCTTCTGGGCGTCCTGCTTCGGCGCTTCGGCCTTCGGGGCGTCCGGTTTCGGCGCTTCTGCCGCGTTCTCGGCGGCCTTCGCGGCCGTCACGGGCGCCTGCGGCGCGGGCGTCTCCGGCCGGGCTTCTGCAGTCCCGCCCTGCGCGGGGGATGCGGCCTTCGCGGGGTCCGCCTTCACCGGCTCCTGCCGGCCTTCCGGGGCTTTCTGCC
>JAGDAW010000214.1 GCA_017959345.1 Lachnospiraceae bacterium
CCGTCACGGCCGGTCCTGCCGCCGAGCAGCACCACGAGGTCGCCGGGCGCGGGGCGTTCCCGCCGGACCTGCGCCTCCGGCACCGCGCCGATGACGGCGCCCACTTCCATATGCTTCGCGGCGTAGCCCGGGTGGTAGATTTCATCCACGATGCCCGTCGTCAGGCCGATCTGGTTGCCGTAGGAGGAATAGCCCGCCGCCGCCGTGGTCACGAGCTTCCGCTGCGGGAGCTTCCCGGGGATCGTCTCTTCCACGGGGACCGTGGGATCCGAAGCGCCGGTCAGGCGCATGGCGCCGTAGACGTAGGCGCGCCCGGACAGCGGGTCGCGGATGGCGCCGCCGATACAGGTCGCGGCACCGCCGAACGGCTCGATCTCCGTCGGATGGTTATGGGTTTCGTTCTTGAACAGCAGGAGCCAGGGCTCCCGGACGCCGTCCGCTTCCACTTCGATCTTCACCGTGCAGGCGTTGATCTCTTCCGACTCGTCCAGTTTCTCAAGCTTCCCCTGTTTCTTCAGGGCTTTCACCGCGATCGTCGCGATGTCCATCAGGTTCACGGGTTTCGTCCGGCCGACCTCTCTGCGGAGGTCCAGGTAATCCCGGAACGCCCGGTTGATCACTTCGTCGTCCGTAACGACGTCGTCGATCGTCGTCAGGAACGTCGTGTGCCGGCAGTGGTCCGACCAGTAGGTGTCGATCATGCGGATCTCGGTGATCGTGGGATCCCTTCTCTCCTCCCGGAAATACTGCTGGCAGAACAGGATGTCCCCGATGTCCATCGCAAGACCGTAATCCCGGATGAACGCTTCAAGGCCTTCCCGGTCCAGGGAAATGAACCCATGGAGCGTCGCGACTTCCGTGGGCACCCCGTAGGCGACTTCCAGCGTCTCCGGGCGGTCCAGGGCAGCTTCGCGCGCTTCCACGGGGTTGATGACGTATTTTTTGATCTTCAGCAGGTCTTCCCCGGAAATGTCCCCGAACAGCAGGTAGACTTTCGCGGAACGGATGACGGGGCGCTTCCCCTGCGTCATGATCTGGATGCACTGGGCGGCGGAATCCGCGCGCTGGTCAAACTGTCCCGGCAGGTACTCCACCGCGAACACGGCGGGTTTTTCATCGCCGCAGGACGCGAGCACGCCGGAAAGCGATCTGTAGGTCAGGTCCGTCTGGGGCTCGGAGAAGACATTGACGGCGGCTTTTTCGAAGACGTCTTCCGTCAGGCCTTCCGCGTCATAACGGTTCAGGACGCGCACGCCCGTGACGCCCTGCGCCTTCAGGATGTCCCGGAGCTCACGAAGCAGCGATTCCGCTTCATTTCCCAGGCCTTCCCTTTTCTCTGTATAGATCCGAAATACCATATTACGCCTCCGACGCTCCTTCTCCCCCGGCTTCACCGGTGCGTTCGAGCGCTTCGAGCGCCCGCTTCCCGATGTCCTTCCGGAAGAAGCATTTTTCAAATGTGATCCGCGCGGCCTTCGCATACGCTTCCGACAGCGCGTCCCGCAGGGTATCCGCCACCGCATAGACGCCGAGCACGCGGCCGCCGTTCGTATAAAGCTTCCCGTCCTTCTCCTTCACACCGGCGAAGAACACGGAGGGCTCCACGTCTTCCGGGATGTCGATCTCGAAGCCCTTCTCATACGCGCCGGGATAGCCGCCGGACGCCAGCATGACGCAGGCCGCGGACCGGTCGGAGAACCGGACTTCCGTCTCCGAAAGCCTTCCGTCCGTGACCGCCTTCATGACGGTGAACAGGTCGGATTCGAGGAGCGGGAGCACCACTTCCGTCTCCGGGTCGCCGAAACGGCAGTTGTATTCGATGACCTTCGGGCCGTCCTTCGTGATCATCAGGCCGAAGTAAAGGCATCCTTTGAACGGGCGGCCTTCTTCGCGCATGGCGCGCACCGTGGGCAGGAAGATCTCTTCCATGCAGCGGGCCGCCACTTCTTCCGTGTAGAACGGGTTCGGCGCGATCGTGCCCATGCCGCCGGTGTTCAGCCCGGTGTCGCCGTCGCCGGCTTTCTTGTGGTCCATGGAGGAGACCATGGGCACCACGGTCTTCCCGTCCGTAAAGGAGAGGACGGACACTTCCGGCCCTTCCAGGAACTCCTCGATGACCATCCGTTTCCCGCTCTCGCCGAACTTGCGGTCCTGCATGATGGTGCGCACCGCGTCGACCGCTTCTTCGTGGTCCATGGCGATCAGGACGCCTTTCCCGAGGGCGAGGCCGTCCGCCTTGAGGACGATCGGGAACGAGGCCGTCTCCAGGTAGCGGAGCGCCTCTTCCGCGTCGTCGAACGTCTCAAACGCGGCCGTCGGGATCCCGTATTTCTTCATGAGGTTCTTCGCGAACACCTTGCTGCTCTCGATCTCGGCCGCTTTCCGGTCCGGGCCGAAACAGGGGATGCCGGCGTCCGTCAGGTCGTCGACAAGCCCCGCGGCGAGCGGGTCGTCCGGCGTCACCACCACGTAATCCACTTCATTTTCCAGCGCAAAACAGACGATCCTGTCGTTCTCCATGGCGGAGACGGGCACAAGGACCGCTTCCTTCATGCCGCCGTTCCCGGGCAGCGCGTAAATGGTTTCGATCTCCGGGTTCTCGGAGAGCTTCCGGATCACGGCGTGTTCTCTCCCGCCGCTGCCGATCACGAGTATCTTCATCTTTCACTCCTTAAAAACAGCAAGGACGCAGGGAGACCGGACCGGCGGTCGGAACGCCCGGCCCGGTCCGTCGACGCGGGGACGGCGGCCCCGGTTTCACACCGTACGGACCGCCCGTCCCGCGTCCCCCTGCGCGGTATGGATCAATGATGGAACAGGCGCATGCCGGTAAAGGCCATGACCATCCCGTATTTGTCGCAGCATTCGATGACCTGCTCGTCGCGGATGGAGCCGCCGGGCTCCGCGACGTACTTCACGCCGCTCTTCTTCGCCCGCTCGATGTTGTCCTCGAAGGGGAAGAACGCGTCGGAGGCCAGGGAGACGTCCTGCATCGTGGCAAGGTACGCCTGCTGGGCTTCCTTCGTGAAGGGGGCCGGCTGTTCGGTGAAATACTTCTGCCAGTTGCCGTCCGCGGTCACGTCTTCTTCGTTCTGGTTGATGTAGCCGTCGATCACATTGTCACGCTCCGGCCGGCCGAGGTCCGCCCGGAAAGGCAGGTCCAGGACCTGGTCCGCCTGGCGCAGGAACCAGGTGTCCGCCTTGGAGCCCGCGAGGCGCGTGCAGTGGATCCTGGACTGCTGGCCGGCGCCGACGCCGATCGCCTGTCCGTCCACCGCGTAGCACACGGAGTTCGACTGGGTATACTTCAGGGTCAGCAGCGCGATGATCAGGTCGCGCACCGCTTCTTCCGGGAATTCCTTCTTCGCCGTCACGACGTTTTTAAGAAGGTCCGCGTCGATCCTGAAATTGTTCCGGCCCTGCTCGAAGGAGATGCCGAACACCTGCTTCACTTCCTGGACTTCCGGGACGTACGCGGGGTCGATCTCGACGACGTTGTAGCTGCCGCCGCGCTTCTTCTTAAGGATCTCCAGTGCTTCGTCGGTGTAGCCGGGCGCGATGACGCCGTCCGACACTTCGCGGCGGATCAGCTTCGCGGTCGTCTTATCGCAGACGTCCGAAAGCGCGACCCAGTCGCCGAACGAGCACATCCGGTCGGTGCCGCGCGCACGGGCGTAGGCACAGGCCAGGGGGGAGGCTTCGAGGTTCTTCACGTCGTCCACGAAGCAGGCCTTCTTCAGCCGGTCCGAAAGCGGGAGGCCGACGGCGCAGGACGTGGGGCTGACGTGCTTGAAAGAGGCGGCGGCGGGAAGGCCGGTCACTTCCTTCACTTCCTTCACGAGCTGCCAGGAATTCAGCGCGTCCAGGAAATTGATGTATCCGGGACGGCCGTTCAGGACTTTAAGCGGGAGTTCGCTGCCGTCGCGCATGAAGATCCGCGCGGGCTTCTGGTTCGGGTTGCATCCGTATTTCAGCTGGTATTCGTTCATGGCTGCTCAGTTCCTTTCGTTTCTGTTGATGATGCGCGTCTCCGCGGCAAGGGAGGCAAGGTCCGTGTAGCGGACGTACAGGGAAATCTTGTTGTCCGTATCCAGCGCGTTCCAGATCCGCTCCGTCATCTCATCGATGCAGTCGCAGGTGAGGATCCGCTCCGGCTCGCCCTGGAACGTGGGGATGGGGTTCCCGTCCGTCACGTAGGTGTGGATAAAGTGGCCGAGGCCCGCCTTCGAAGGATAGGAAAATGTGTACCGCGCGCAGTCGCTGCCTTCCGCGTCGATGCTCTTCAGGATGCTCATGTCATAAGACACGCCGCCGTCTTCGAAGGTCATCATGCCGCTGATCCTGGGGGTGAAGTTCGGGCCGTCCGGCTCGAAGCAGCGGGTCCTCAGGCTCTCTTCAAAGGATTTTCCTTCCGCAAGGCCGTCGTACACGGTATCCGTCTGGTTCCCGTTCGTCACGATCAGGCGGTTCCCGTACTGCCGGACGGCGGCGTAGATGATGAGGCTCGGATCCTTCACCTTGCTTTCATCGAACGCCTTCGTGAAGATCTCGCCGTCCCGCTCCTCGAAGACGCGGTTCCGGCTGTTCTCGCTCCGGCCCATGATGAAATAGGCGGACACGGCCTTCTTCCCGTCCGGGGTCTTCCCGAGCAGGATCCCGCGGCCCACGTAGGGGTTCCCGAGGATGCTTTCTTCAATCGTCTTAATCTTATAAATGTCCATTTCACGGCCTTTCTGCCCGTCCGCGGGCGCTTCGCAGGGCTTCCCGTCCCGGCAGGCCCGGGCGGAAACGATGCGTTCCGATACCAGTTCCGCGGCTTTGGGCAGCAGCACCCATTCCGCCTGTTCCATGACCCGCTTCTGCAGGACCTCCGGCGTGTCGCCGGGCAGGATGTCCACCGCTTTCTGAAGCAGGATCTCCCCGCCGTCGGGGATCTCATTGACAAAATGAACGGTCGCGCCGGTGACCTTGACGCCCCGTTTCAGCGCTTCCTCATGGACTTTCAGCCCGTAGAACCCCTTGCCGCAGAAGGACGGGATCAGCGCCGGATGGATGTTCAGGATCCGGTCCGGCCACCGGGAAGTGAACGCTTCCGTCAGGATCGACAGGAACCCCGCGAGGATGATGAGGTCCACTTTCTCTTCGGAAAGCAGCGCATTCAGCGCCTGTTCGAACCCTTCCTGACCGCCGAGCGCCTTCTTCGTCCGCACTTCCGCGCGGACGCCGGCCCGGGCCGCGCGTTCGAGCGCGTACACGCCGGGTTTGTTCGAGACCACAAGGACGATCTTCCCGGAGGTGAGCACCCCGCTCCGCTCCGCGTCCAGCAGGGCCTGCAGGTTCGTCCCGCCGCCGGAAACCAGCACCGCGATCCTGGCCTGATCCCTTACCATAGCGTGATCCTCTCTTCCGAACGGACGATCCGCCCGATGACGTAGGCGTCTTCCCCGGCCTCTTCCAGGACGGCAAGCGCCTTCTCACAATCCTTTTCGGGGACGACCACGGTCATGCCGACGCCCATATTGTAGGTGTTATACATTTCCCGTTCCGGGATGTTCCCCTTTTCCTGGATCAGCCGGAAAATGGGCAGCACCCGCACGTCCGCCTTCCGGATGGACGCGCCGAGGCCTTCGGGGATGCTCCGGGGGATATTTTCATAGAAACCGCCGCCCGTGATGTGGGAAATGCCCTTCACGTCCACTTCCTCAAGCAGCCTGAGGACCGGTTTCACATAGATCTTCGTCGGTGCGAGCAGGGTTTCCCCCAGCGACTTCCCGCCCAGTTCTTCCATGGGCGTCTGCAGGTCCGCGTGCTCGATGTCAAAGACTTTCCGCACCAGGGAGAAGCCGTTCGAATGGACGCCTGAGGACGGGAGCGCGATCAGGACGTCGCCTTCTTCCATGCGGTCCTGGTCGATGATCCGGTCTTTATCCACGATGCCGGTGCTGTACCCCGCGAGGTCATACTCGTCTTCCGGGTAGAAACCCGGCATCTCCGCGGTTTCGCCGCCGATCAGCGCGCATCCGGCCTGGACGCAGCCTTCCGCGACGCCTTTCACGATGTCCGCGATCTTCCCGGGCACATTTTTGCCGCAGGCAATGTAGTCGAGGAAAAACAGCGGCTTCGCGCCGCAGCAGACGATGTCGTTCACGCACATGGCCACACAGTCGATGCCCACCGTGTCATGACGGTCCATCAGGAACGCGATCTTCAGTTTCGTGCCGACGCCGTCCGTGCCGCTGACGAGCACCGGATGGGCCATGCCGGCCAGGTCGGGTTCGAAAAGCCCGCCGAATCCGCCGATCCCGGAAAGCACGCCGGGGACCTGCGTCCTCGCGATATGGGGCTTCATCAGTTCCACCGCGCGGTAACCGGCGGTAATATCCACGCCCGCGTCCTTATACGCTTCGGACCTGGACTGCTCGTTTATGGCCATGTATTACTCCTTTCCGGTCCAGCAGTAGGTGCAGAGTTCGCACGGGTCCAGACCGATGGCTTCATAAATGCCTTCTTCCGACTGGAATTCCAGGGAAGCGAAATTCAGCTTCTCCGCGATCGCTTCGCGGAGCTTCCGGCCGCGTTCCGTACGTCCGTCGCGGTATTCGTCCAGATGGCTGAAGCCCTCTTCGCCTTCCAGTTCCCGGATGACCCGCCGGGCGATCAGTTCGTTGTCGCTCGTCGCGCGGGAGAAATTCAGATATTTGCAGCCGTACAGGATCGGCGGGCAGGCGGACCGCATATGGACCGACTTCGCGCCGCTCTCGTACAGGAATTCGACGGTTTCGCGGAGCTGTGTGCCGCGGACGATCGAGTCGTCCACGAAGAGGAGGTTCTTGTCCTCGATGAGTTCCCGCACGGGGATCTGCTTCATCTTCGCCACCCGGTCCCGGTCCGCCTGGTTGGGGGGCATGAAGCTCCTGGACCAAGTGGGCGTATATTTGATGAACGCCCTGGCGAGGGGCACGCCGCTCTCGTTCGCGTACCCGATGGCGTGGGGCGTCCCGGAATCCGGCACACCGCCCACGTAATCCAGTTCGCCGATATCCATCTGCTTCGCGTCGTTCCGGGCCATGATGGCGCCGTTCCGGTAACGCATCACTTCCACATTGACGCCTTCATAGGTGGAGGTGGGGTATCCGTAATAGCTCCAGAGGAACGCGCAGATCTTTTTCTTCTTCCCGGGCGGCACCAGCTGTTCGCAGCATTCCGGCGAAAGTTCCACGACTTCCCCGGGGCTCAGTTCGAGCACTTTCTCGAAGCCGAGCTTCTCAAACGCGAACGACTCAAATGCGACCGCGTACCCGTCCTCCCTGCGACCGATGATGACGGGGAGCCTGCCGTCCCGGTCCCGGGCCGCGATCAGGTGCCCGCCGTCCTTCAGGATCAGGATGGACGCGGTGCCTTCGATCACCTCCTGGGCAAAGCGGATGCCCTCTTCGAAAGAGGGTTTCAGGCTGATCAGGGCGGAAAGGAGCTCCGTGTTGTTGATCTTGCCGCCGGTCATGGCGTTGAAATGGCCGCTGTGCGCGTTCAGGTACCTGGCGATCAGGTCCTCGCTGTTCCTTATGATGCCGGTCATGCAGATGGCGTACGCGCCTAAGCCGGACCGGATGATCAGCGGCTGCGGGTCCGTATCGCTGATGCAGCCGATGACGGCATGCCCGCGCATCTCCTCGAAAATCCGCTCGAACTTCGAACGGAACGGGGAATTCCCGATGTTGTGGATCTTGCGCTGGAGGCCGATCTCCGGGTCATATGCCGCGAGACCGCCGTTCTTGGTCCCGAGATGCGAATGATAGTCGACGCCGAAGAACGCGTCCTGTATACAGTCCTGTGTGGATGTGATGCCAAAAAAACCGCCCATATGCGTGTGCTCCCGTTATCTGAATGATGCGGAAATGTCCCTGTCCTTACCGAGTACCTTCTCCCGGTCGCGGGCCCGCTTCTCTTCGAGCCTGACATCCAGCGCGTCGTCCGAAAGGGCGAGGATCTCCGCGGCAAGGAGCGCGGCGTTCCCGGCGCCGTTGATGGCGACGGTGGCGACGGGGATCCCGGTGGGCATCTGGACGGTGGAAAGCAGCGCGTCCAGGCCGTCAAGGACCGAAGACTTGCAGGGAATGCCGATCACGGGCAGCGTCGTGTTCGCCGCGATGACGCCCGCGAGGTGCGCCGCCATCCCGGCTGCCGCGACCAGCACCCCGAAGCCCTGTGCCTTCGCCTGCCGCGCGAACGCCTGCGCTTCGTCCGGCGTCCTGTGCGCGGAATAGACGTGCACTTCAAACGGGATTCCCAGTTCCTTAAATACGCCGACGGCTTTCTCCACAATGGGGAGGTCGCTGTCGCTTCCCATTACGATTCCGGCTTTTTTCATAAACAAAACTCCTTATGGTCACTGGATCCGCCGCCGTCCCCCGGACAGCGCGCACCGGCTCCAGGAATGCAAAAAAGCGTACAAAATCAGTGCTGCCGATTTCGCGCGCTTTCCTTAAACATCATAGACATACGGTTCCTCCGCGGTAAAAAACGGCTCAGAAAAACATACAAGCCGTACGCATCCAGAATCAATCCCGGGGTCCCGCGCCCCTTCGCGGGCCGCTTTCCCCTTCGCGCTAATCATAACACATCCCGGAACGGCTTTGCAATGTGACAAAACAGAAAAATATCCGCGCCTTTTCCCCTGCTTTTTCGGCACAATGGGCGACCTCTTCCACGGATCGCAAAAAAAGATGCTTGCAGAATCTTAGGAACTGTGGTATCCTATGGTGTCTGCCCGGCAGACGAAATATCAGAAACAGGAGGTAATAGCATGTCAGGACATTCCAAATTTGCGAACATCAAACACAAGAAAGAAAAGAACGACGCCGCTAAGGGTAAGATTTTTACCATTATCGGCCGTGAGATCGCTGTAGCGGTAAAGGAAGGCGGACCTGACCCCTCCAACAACTATAAGCTTGCGACGGTTGTGGCCAAGGCGAAGGCAAACAATATGCCGAACGATACCATCGAGCGTTCCATCAAGAAGGCCGCCGGCGACGGGAACACCGCGAACTATGAGTCGATCACCTACGAAGGATACGGTCCCTCCGGCACCGCCATCATCGTGGAGACCCTGACGGACAACCGGAACCGGACAGCGGCCAATGTGCGCGCCGCCTTCTCCAAAGGAAACGGGAACCTGGGCGCTTCCGGGTGCGTCTCCTTCATGTTCGATAAAAAGGGCCTGATCGTCATTGATAAGGAAGAATGCGAACTGGATCCGGACGACCTGATGATGATGGCGCTGGACGCCGGCGCGGAAGACTTCGCGGACGAGGAGGATTCCTACGAGATCACCACCGACCCGGACGAATTCCCCGCCGTCTATGACGCGCTCACGAAGGAAGGCCTCGAGATGGCTTCCGCGGAAGTCACCATGATCCCCCAGACCTATGTGACGCTGACCGACGCCACGGACGTGAAGATGATCAACCGCATCCTGGACCTGCTGGATGAGGATGACGACGTCCAGAATGTATATCACAACTGGGATGAGGGCTGACGCGCGCCCTTCACCATGCCCCGCTTCTCTGCCCTGCATCCGGTGATGCTGCGGGCAGAAAGATGAGATCCGGGGCGTTCTGCGCGGCGGATCCCATAATTGAATAACGGACGTACGATGACCGGTACGCGATGGCTGAAGCAAAAAAGCCTGACCGTACCGGTCTTTTTCCGCATCTGCCGGAGGAAGACGCGGTAAGGCACTGAGTCATGTTTACGGATGTGGGATATAAACGTACACAGTACGGAACGCTCCGGGTATCATCTTTCTACCCCAACATCATATGATCCTGGCGCCTTCAGCGGCAGGTTTTATGTAACCCGCTCCGAAATGCCGCTTTTCCATGTGGGACACAATATGGCAGGAATAATAGTTTTTTTAGAAAACTATGAATGATTTTTCATTTTTCTGCGTATAAGGGATAGGAGAAGCACAAATCTACAGCTGAGATGGAAAAACAAATGATCTGAGCAGTTTCTATCTTTGTTTTTCATGACATATAGACTGCAATCCATGATGTGGTTTTATTATCTCAAGCTATTTGTATGATATCAGGGTCAAAAGCCTTCTTCCACGGCAAGCTTGCTTGCCGGTGGAGGAAAGGCTTAATGACCCGCCCCACATGGAGCACGAAGTGGAGATTTATCTCCACGGGAGTGCGGAATGTACGCGAAGGCAAAGTGAGTAAAGGGCATACTTGTATGCGCTTTACGAGCGCGCCCGCGACTGCTGCGCAGCAGCAGTGGGAGGAGCGTTATAGGCGCACAGAAATCTTTGATTTCGTCTTGCGCCATATCGAGCGCAGCGGGCGGAGGGAGCACGCAGTGCGAAGCGCTCCGGATATCATCTTCTGACCCTAACATCATTTGTATGCGAACCTGCTTCCTGATTCATAACGAGAGGAGGAACTGAATATGTGGAAAATGCGCGGCGGATAGCTGTTATGTTTGTTGTAAATAATATATTTATTATAAGACTGTTTTAAGGGAGATCTGTACAATGAAAAAGAATGTGTTGATGATCGTATCTTTTCTGGCTGGTGCCATCCTGGTCTGCACCGCGCTCATCTTCTCCGACCGGCACAGCAAAGCGGCGGATTCGAACGGGGATCCGGACTTACCGTTATCCGGTGATGAGCTCCCGTGGTATGCGGATATGACGGAGGAGAACGGGTTTGTGCGTGAAGAATGCCTGGATGACTATTACGCACAGGTACAGGAACAGAAGGATGCGTTTGAGAAAGTGCGGGATATCCTTCACTCCGGGAAGGAAACGGCTGCGGACCCCGGGGATAAGACGAAGGAGTCTGGCACGGAGATCCCGGAAGAACTCCGTGCAGCCATAGAAGACATGTACGCTTCCTCCGGTATTCCGATGGCTTTGGAGGCATACAGGGAAAATGCGTTCCGCCTGCTGCGCGCTGAAGCCGTCATCCTGGGGCTGATCCCGGAAGACGCGCCCCGGGTTTCACGTGAGGAATTCACGGCACTGGCGGAGGAATGTATGTCCGGCGAAGCGCTGCGCGCCAGGCTTCTCGGGAAGTACGTCTATCCGGATTTCGTGTCCTGCGGCAATATGATGTATCACGAACAGTATAACCTGGAAGACGGCACCCGGGTCATCTGCCGGGAGATCGTGACCGGTTACTGGCGGATTACCCTTCTTGAGCCGTCCGCTTCGGAAGAACAGGTGGTATTCGAGCGCTGAAGGATCCCACATGAAAAGAAGGCAGCCGGGTCCTGACCGTGTCAGGGCCCGGCTGCCGGCTGTCTCAGTCCGCGTGGTGGACGACCACCTGCTGGAACGGGATCTCGATATTCGCTTCGTCCATGCCGATCTTGAATTCACGGTACATGGTACGCGCGCCGGTGTAGATGTCCTTCTCATGCACCTTCGCCATGAAGCGCAGGTTTACGGAAGAGGCGTCCAGCGCCTGTACGCCCATATACTGCGGGGCTTCCCGGAACAGGTCCGGGTACTTCCCCGGCATCTTCTCCGCGATCCCCTTCAGGACTTCCTCGGTGGCCGCGAGATCCGCCCCGTAGGAAATGGGGATGTCGCAGATGGCATTTGAATGGGTCCTGGAGCGGTTCAGGATGTTCCGGAGGTCGGAATTGTTCACGAGCTTGACGTTCCCGCCCGCGTCCTCGATGGACGTCAGCCGGACGCCGATGGACGTCACGGTGCCGCGGAACCCGTTGTATTCGATGATGTCGCCCACATTGAACTCGTCTTCGAACACAAGGAAAATGCCGACGACGATATCCTCGATCAGGCTCTCCGCCGCGAAGCCGATGATCAGGGCAACGATCCCGATGCTGGCGAATATGGTGCTCAGGTTGATCCCGATGGCGGACAGCCCCCAGATGACGCCGATCACGACGACGGCGTAACCGCCGAAGCTCTTCAGCATGGAAATGATGCTGGCGCCCTTCGACGTCTTCGGCTTGACGTTATCCAGGATGAGCTTCATCAGGACCTGGACGATCAGCATGACCAGGATGATGATGATGATCTTGAAAATGGACACCCAGTTGATCCGGACGACGCCTGTGATCTGGTCCACATCCCCGAAAAGGCTGTTGTAGCCCTCCCGCACCGCGTCCTTCGCTTCCTCGGACAGGAAGAACAGGATGGACGGGTTCGTGGCCACCAGGATCAGGATGAACGCCACCACAAGGACGATCAGCTTCTTCAGGTTCCTGCGGTTCGGCGTGTCGTTTTCGGAGAAGATCAGCCATTTCTTCTTGGCGGTTTCGGTCGTCATTTTCATACCCCTTTCATAGTAGATCTCGTATCATGCGGTCCGGGCCGTCAGGCGGTCCTGCCGCATCCATGCATTTCGCGCGCATCGCAGCGGTCCCCGGCCTCACGGATCCGCAAAAACCGCTCCCCGCGCTTCGCGCGGCCGGACAGACACTCTGGACGTGCAGCCCGGTGCGGGGAAACCGGTCCCCGCGCTTCGCGCGGCCTGGCGTTACTTTCCTTCCCTGCGCGAACGGTTCTTCCCGGCGGACAGGTGTCTCGCGAACAGGACGCCCCAGACGGCCAGCAGGGCCACGATCAGGATGGCCGGCAGCAGGATGGCCAGGAGGTTCTCTTTCCCTGCCGCACCCGGTTCCGTCCCCCTTTCCGGCGGCGCGGTCCCGGATTCGGAAGCGCTGCCCGTCCCTTCCCGGACGGACCCCTGCCCGGAGCCGTCCGTACCGGAAGGCCCAGGCTCCGCGGACGTCACACCGCCGCCTTCCGTCTCCCGGCTTACCGGGGAGGACGGCTCTGTCGGCGACACTTCGGAAGACGGCGTCCCGGTAGACGCTTCGCTTTCGGAAGGCACCTCCGTGTGCCCGGAAGCGCTTTCGGAAGGGGGATCCGGCGGATCCGTCACAGGCGGATCCGTCACAGGCGGGTCTGTCTCCGGCGGACCTGTCACGGGCGGCGTGGTCTCCGGCGGCGGTGAAGGAAGGACGGTCAGGTAAGCCGTCGAAACGTAGAAGGTCCGGTTCCCGTAGATCACATGCGACCAGCCGTCCGAATACCCGATCCGCTGGAGCACGGTCCCCGCGGGGACAGAGCCGGATATGCCGCCTTTCAGCGACGGCGCGGTCCTGAGTTTCAGCGCCGCGGTCGTCTGCACCTGGTCATAGGTATCATAATAGTGATAAGGGGAAACCGTCCCCGCGCGCCGGCCGTATACGTATTCCAGCACCACCTGCGTGTCGGTATACATATTATCCACGTCCGACCGCATGACGGCGGTGACCGTATAAAGCCCATCCCGGTCCACGGCCGTGGTCAGTACCTTGCCGGCCTGGGGCGTGGACCCCGTCTTCCCGCCGATCACGCCCGCTTCCGGGATGTTCCCGTTGATCATGCCGTGCCCGTTCGTAATCCAGCGGTCCGCCGTCATGTTCGTGGCCGCGATATGGTAATGGATGGTCCTGTTCAGTTCCCGGTACCGGGCGTTCTGCAGGGCGGCCCGCAGGATCAGGCACAGGTCATAGGCCGTGGTGTAATGGTCCGGGTGATGGATGCCGTACGCGTTCATGAAATGCGAATCCCGCGCGCCGATCTCCGCCGCGCGCGCGTTCATCATGGCCGCGAACGCCGCTTCCGACCCCGCCACGAATTCCCCCAGCATGGCGCCGCATTCGTTCGCGCTCTTCAGCAGCATCCCGTAAAGCGCGTCCTTTACGGTCATCCGCTCCCCGATCTTCGCCTTCGGGTCGAGGGTCGAACTCGAGGGGTCGATGTTGATGGCGGTCGGTGTAAAGGTCATGTACTGGTTCAGGTTCTGCACATTTTCCAGGACAAGGAGCGCCGTCAGGATCTTCGTGGTCGATGCCGGGTACAGCCGCTCATGGGCATTCTTCGAAATCAGGATCTCACCCGTATTCCCGTCAATCACGCAGTAGGATTCGCCGTAGACGTCCGGCCCCGCCTCTTCCGCGTGCACTTCCGGGATTTCGGCCGCGGGAAGGCACAGGAAAAGCGCCAGCCCGATCACCGCCAGGCCGGCAGAAAGGATTCCGGAGTGCCGCCGATGCTTCCTCACCGCGCCTCCCCGATGACATAAACCACCGAAGCTTCTTCCGCGCCCTCATCCGGGCGGTCCGCGTCCTTCGGGCTGCTGAACAGGAAAATCGCCAGCAGGATCACGGCGATGCCGGCCACGATCCGGTAGATGCCGAACGGCTTGAAATCATGCCGCTTGATGTAATACAGGATGGACCGGATCACGACGAGCGACACCAGGTACGCGACGCCGGCCGCAAGGAAGATCACGCCGACCTGCAGCCCCGTGAGTTCCATATGGTCCAGGAAAATGTATTTGACGAATTTCAGGAGGCTCGCCCCGAGCATCACGGGGATGGCCATGAAGAACGAAAACTCGACCGCGAGATACCGGCTGCAGCCAAGGAGCAGCGCCGCGATGATGGTCACGCCGGACCGGGAGGTGCCGGGAATCAGCGCGAGCACCTGCGCGCACCCGATATAGAGCGCCGTCAGGTAGGAAAGCCTGGAGTAGCGCATGATCGTGGGGTCGTTCTTCATGAAGAAGGTCTCGACCACCAGGAACGCGGCGCCGTACAGGATCAGCATGGCGCCGATCACATAGAAATTCGAAGCCAGGTAACGGTCGATCAGGTCGTCGAAGATCAGCCCGAGGATCACCGCGGGCACCGTAGCGATCAGGATCTTCACCCACAGGGCGCGGGTGTTCTTCTTCTGCTGCTCGCTCTTATAGGCCGAAAACGGGTTCAGCTTATAGAAGAACACCGTCACGACGGCGAGGATGGCGCCGAGCTGGATGACCACGTCGAACATTTTCCGGAACCCTTCCGTAAAGACGGCGGGATCCCCCTTCCAGAGCTCCCCGATCACCATCAGATGGCTCGTAGAGGAAATGGGAAGCCATTCGGTGATGCCTTCCACGATGCCGAGGACTATGACGCGAAGCCAGTTCAAAAAATCCATAATCGTTCTCCTTATTTCAGTCCGGGATCGCCCAGTCGACAGGCGTCTCCCCGTGGGATGCCAGGTATTCGTTCGCCCTGCTGAAAGGCCGGCGTCCGAAGAAGCCGCGGTAAGCGGACAGCGGCGAGGGGTGCGGCGAGCGGATCACGAGCCGCTCCGGGTTCCGGATGTATTTCTCCTTCTCCTGCGCCGGCCTCCCCCAGAGGATGAACACCATGGGCCGGTCCACCGCGTCCAGGGCGCGGATGGCGGCGTCCGTAAATTCCTGCCATCCGAAATCCTTGTGGGAAAAGGCTGCGTGGGCGCGCACCGTCAGGAGTGCGTTCAGCAGGAGCACCCCCTGCTCCGCCCAGTGGACGAGCGAGCCGTGGGACGGCACCGGGCAGCCGATGTCCTCATGCAGTTCCGTGTAAATGTTCACCAGGGACGGCGGGATCTCCGTGCCCTTCCGCACGGAGAAGGACAGTCCTTCCGCCTGTCCGGGCTCGTGGTACGGGTCCTGCCCGATGATCACCACCTTCACCCGTTCGAGCGGCGTCAGGTGGAACGCCTTGAAGATCTCCTGCGCCGGCGGGTATACGACGGACGCGCGGTAGGCATCCCGTACTTTCCGGTACAGTTCCGCATAATACGGTTTTTTGAATTCCGGGGCGAGGGCTTCCGCCCAGCTGCCCGTCAGTGCGGCCATACGCGCCTCCCGTCAGGATGCCCTGTCTTTCCCGATGTCCTGGACGATCTCCCCGTCCAGCACGCCGAGTTTCATCGCTTCCACCCGGTCCCGGTCCGGTTCTTCGTCCTGGAGGACCGGTACGGGCGCCGCGGATTTCAGTTCGAACCAGAACACGACGCCCCGGTCCGTATTGTAGACGCCGCACTCTTCCCCATGGGCGTCCATGATCGCCTTCACAATGGAGAGCCCGATCCCGGAGCCCCCGTAGGCCCGGGTGCGCGCCTTATCGACTTTATAGAACTTGATCCAGATCTTGTCCAGCTCCGCTTCCGGGATGTTCTGCCCGGTATTCTCGACGCTGATCCGGATCTTCGCGCCCAGGTCGTCCGTGAAGAAACGGATCCGGTACGGCTCCTCGAGGTGGTTCAGCGCGTTCGAGTAGTAGTTCTTCAGGACTTCTTCGATCTTGAACTCGTCCCCGAGCACTTTCAGGCTGTCCGGCCCGTCCACGGTGACGACCGCGTGGTGTTCCTCCCGCATCTTCGCGGAGGCCTGGACCAGCCCGCGGATCATTTCCATGATGTCGAACGGTTCCACCGTCAGCTCCTCTTCCGCGAATTCCAGCTGGTTCAGCGTCGTCAGCTTCTTCACCATCCGGTTCATCTTGTCGGATTCGTCGATGATGATGTCCGCGTAATAATCCCTGGATTCCGGGTCCTCGGCCAGCTCCTTCAGGGCTTCCGCGTACCCCTGGATCAGGGCGATGGGCGTCTTCAGCTCATGGGACACATTGGAAATGAAGTCTTTCCGCATCATGTCCACATGCTCTTTCTCTTCGATGTCCTTCTGGAGCTTCTCGTTCGCCATCTTCAGCTGCAGGAACGTGCGCTCCAGCTGGGAGGCCATCTCGTTCATATTGTTCCCGAGTTCCCCGATCTCGTCCGCCCGGCCGCCCTCATAGCGGGCGGAGAAATCCAGCATGCTCATGCGCTTGGAGATCTCCGTCAGGCGTTTGACGGGCTTCATGATCCGGTACGTCAGGAACGCCACCGCGACCGCGCCGGCCGCGAGCAGCAGCAGGCACGCCCAGATGAAATAGCGGTTCAGCGTGTCCGACAGCGAATAAATGTGTTCCACCGGCATGGACAGGATGAATTTCTTCTCGGCGTTCCGCCCGTCCTTCATGGTCCCGTAGCATTCGAGGTACCGGGAACCCGAAGGGGTTTCGTAGCTCTGGAGCGTATAGCCGGGCGTCCGCTCGAAGACCTTCACGCCTTCCGCGTTCGCATTGATGAAATTCTCCTGGAGCCGCTCCAGCAGGAACTGCTTCTCGTACTGGGACATGAACTGCTGGGTCGCCACAAGGAAATCCCACTCGGAAGTCCCCTGCAGCGCGAACGTCAGGTTCTCCTCCGTCCGCATCTTCTCCAGCAGTTCCTGGAGCTCCTCCACGGTCGTATCCGGCTTCCGGACCAGCTCCGAGAGGGTCGTATACGCGGCCTTCATGACCCGGCGGTTCGAACGCATGCTGATGGAATTGTTGAACAGGTAATTCACCAGGACCAGGAGCACGATGACGGCAAAAAGGACCGCGATAAAGATCCACGTCACGCGTGCGCTTAGGGACACGGATTTCTTCAACTCTTCTCCACCTCGAATTTATAGCCGATGCCCCACCCCGTGTGGATGTAGTCCTCCTTCGGCCCGAGCTTGCTCCGGAGCTTCTTGACGTGGGTATCGATCGTCCGGGCGTCCCCGAAATAGTCGTAATTCCAGACGTTGTTCAGGATCTTCTCACGTGAAAGCGCGATGCCCTCGTTCTCCATGAAGTAGGACAGGAGCTCGAATTCCTTGAAGGAAAGCTCCGCGGGTTCGCCGTCGATCGTGACCGTGTGGGCTTCCTTATCCACCACGATGCCGCCCGCCTCCAGCGTGTTGCTGCTCAGCACGCGGCACCGCTTCAGCAGCGCGTCCACGCGCGCCATCAGCACCTTCGGGCTGAACGGTTTGGAAATGTATTCGTCCGCGCCGTACTTGAAGCCCGTCAGCTCGTCGGATTCCTCCCCCTTCGCCGTCAGCATGAGCACCGGCACCTCCGAGTACTGGCGGATCTCCTTCAGCACCCCGAAGCCGTCCAGCTTCGGCATCATGACGTCGAGGATGATCAGGGAAATGTCCTTCTGCTCGAAGAAAACGTTCAGCGCGGCCTCCCCGTCGGCGGCTTCCGCGACGGTATAGCCTTTCCGCGTCAGGAAATCCCGGATCAGCTTCCGCATCCGGTCTTCATCGTCCACCACGAGGATCTTGATATTGTTCATCGAATCAGCCTCCTTTGTCCCCCGGGAAGGACGTTCAGTTCTTCCGGAAAGCCGCCCGCTTCCGGAGCACCGGGTCCAGGATCTTCTTCCGGATCCGGAGGTTTTTGGGCGTCACTTCCAGGAGTTCGTCCTTCTCTATGAAATCCATGCACTGCTCGAGGCTCATGATCTTGGGCGCCACGAGCCGCAGCGCGTCGTCGGAACCGGACGCGCGGGTATTCGTCAGCTTCTTGGTCTTGCAGACGTTGACTTCCACGTCTTCCGCGTGGCCTGTCTGCCCGATCACTTCCCCGGCGTACACCTTCTCCCCGGGCCCGATGAAAAGGATGCCCCGCTCCTGGGCGTTGAACAGGCCGTAGGTGATCGATTCCCCGGTCTCGAAGGAGATGATGGACCCCTGCTTCCGGTAGGCGATCTCCCCGCGGTACGCGTCATACCCGTCAAACATCGTGTTCATGATGCCGTTCCCGCGCGTATCCGTCAGGAACTCGCCGCGGTACCCGATCAGCCCGCGCGACGGGATCTCGAACTCCAGGCGCGTATAACCGCCCTGGCCCGTCCCCATGGACAGGAGTTCGCCCTTCCGCTGCGCCAGCTTCTGGATCACGGCGCCCGAGTACGGCTCCGGCACGTCGATATACACGAGCTCCATGGGCTCGAGCAGCTTCCCGTTCTCCCGCTTCGTGATGACTTCCGGCTTCGAAACGGCGAACTCATAGCCTTCGCGGCGCATGGTCTCGATCAGGATCGAGAGATGGAGTTCGCCCCGCCCGGATACCTTGAAGCAGTCGGTGGAGTCCGTCTCTTCCACGCGGAGCGACACGTCCGTGTTCAGCTCGCGGAGCAGGCGGTCCCGGATGTGGCGGGAGGTGACGTATTTCCCTTCCGTCCCGGCCAGGGGGGAGTCGTTGACCATGAATTCCATGGACAGCGTCGGTTCCGTGATCTTCTGGAACGGGATGGGCGACGGGTCCGCGATATCACAGACGGTATCCCCGATCTGGACGCCCGCGATCCCGGAAATGGCGACGATGTCCCCGACCGTCGCGGACCGGACTTCGACGCGGTTCAGCCCGTCGAACTGGTAAAGCTTCGAAATGCGGATCCGCTCTTTCCGGTCCGGGCTGTGATGGTTCACGAGGAGGCACTCCTGGTTCACGGAAATGGTGCCGTCGTCGACTTTCCCGATCCCGATCCGGCCGACGTATTCATTGTAATCGATCGTGGAAATGAGGACCTTCAGCGGCTTCGCGGGGTCCCCGACGGGCGCCGGCACGGCTTCCAGAATCGTGTCGAACAGGGGGACCATATTGACCCGGGGGTCCGAAAGGTCCCGCACGGCGAACCCGCCTTTCGCGGACGCGTACACGAAGGGCGCTTCCAGCTGCCTGTCGTTCGCGTCCAGGTCCATCAGGAGCTCCAGGACTTCTTCCGCCACCTCTTCCGGCCGCGCTTCCGGCCGGTCGATCTTATTGATGCAGACGACCACATAGAGGTCCAGCTCCAGCGCCTTCCGCAGCACGAAGCGGGTCTGGGGCATGGGCCCCTCGAACGCGTCCACCACGAGGATGACGCCGTTCACCATCTTTAAAATGCGCTCGACCTCCCCGCCGAAATCCGCGTGGCCGGGGGTGTCGATGATATTGATCTTCGTTCCTTTATACGTCACGGCGGTGTTCTTCGAAAGGATGGTGATGCCCCGCTCCCGTTCCAGGTCGTTCGAGTCCATCACCCGTTCCGCCACTTCCTGGTTCTCGCGGAACACGCCGCTCTGCTTCAGCAGTTCATCCACAAGGGTCGTCTTCCCGTGGTCCACATGCGCGATAATCGCGATATTCCTGACGTCTTCTCTCTTCATCCGTTAAAATCCTTCTTCCAGCAGCAGCTGTTTCTCTTCCGTTTTCCCGATCCGGACGGTTCCCTCATGTTCAATGACCGCCTGGCCCTGCGTCAGGTCCGTGACGTCCGCTTCCGTCTTCGCGACTTCCGCGTCGTCCAGGGGGAGCATCACCGTCACGGCGTCCGAATACAGGATGTCGCCGGGCTCCAGGTCCCGCTGCCGCAGGTAATACCGGACCTTCCCGAGGTCATTGTAGGAAATGCGGATCCTGAGAAGCGTCCCGGGGATGACCGTCATGGGCACCGCGTTCGCCACACAGTCTTTCGACGCGGCGGTGTAGGCCCGGATCAGCCCGCCGGTCCCGAGCAGCGTCCCGCCGAAATACCGGACCACCGCAACGATGCAGTCCGTCAGCCCTTCCCCGTTCAGGACGGATAAAATGGGCTGCCCGGCGGTCTGGGACGGTTCCCCGTCGTCGGAACATTTGACGGTCTTCCGGTCCGGCCCGAGCACGTACGCGTAACAGCAGTGCCGCGCGCCGTAATGCGCCTTCCTGAGCCCGGCGAGGAACATTTCCGCCTCTTCTTCCGTGCGGATATGCGCCGCGAACCCCAGGAAGACGGACCGCTTCTCTTCATACCGGCCTTCCCCGGGGCTTAACAATGTCCTGAAGCGCTGCATGGGCTCTCCTTCTATCCGTCGTCCGCCGCTGCCCCGCGAATCCCGCCGGTCATGCCGGGACAGGCGCCGGAAACGGCTCTAAAACGTTATTATACAACGGATTCTTCGATTTAACAAGTGTGAAATCCGGACGCATGGCCGTTCCGTTCCCGAAACAGAAAACGCCGGAGGACCCGGCGCTTTCTTCTTAGAAGGCAAGGCGCTCAGTACGTCCCTTTCCGCCTGAGATGCCACAGGTAAAACACATAGAAGGCGGAACTCAGCGCCCACGTAACCGGGTAAATCCAGATCACGAGCAGGATCTCGTGCCAGACCCGCCCGATCGTCATCAGCGTAATGACGCGGACGGCGCACCAGCAGAACAGCATGACAAGAGTCGGCACGACGGGTTTCCCGAGGCCGCGCATGACGGCGCTGCTGACGTGCGAGAACCCGCAGAGACAGAAGAAGAAACTGCAGATCCGGGCGCGCAGCGTCCCGTA
>JAGDAW010000215.1 GCA_017959345.1 Lachnospiraceae bacterium
AGAAGTTCGTGCTGGAGAAGGGCCTGGATGTCGGCTTCGCGTATGACGGGGACGCGGACCGGTGCCTCTGCGTGGACGAGAAGGGGCAGGTCGTCACCGGCGACCATACGCTTTAGATTTACGGCCTTTACATGAAGGAGCGCGGAAAGCTCCTGAACAACAAGGTCGTGACCACCGTCATGAGCAACTTCGGCCTTTATAAGGCGTTGGACAAAGTCGGGATCGGCTACGAGAAGACGAAAGTCGGCGACAAATACGTCTACGAGAACATGGTGCAGACCGGGAACCGCCTGGGCGGCGAACAGAGCGGCCATACGATCTTCTTAAAGTACGAAACCACCGGGGACGGCATCCTGACGTCGCTGAAGCTGATGGAAGTGATGCTCGCGAAGGAGAAGCCCATGAGCGAGCTCGCGGCCCCCGTCGTATTCTATCCGCAGGTCCTGAAAAATGTGCGGGTGAAGAGCAAACCGGACGCGCAGAACGACCCGGACGTGCAGGCGGCCGTGAAGGCGGTCGCGGACGCGCTCGGGGATACCGGACGGATCCTGGTCCGCGAGAGCGGCACGGAGCCGGTGATCCGCGTCATGGTGGAAGCGGAGACGGACGAGGTCTGTGAGAAGTATGTGGACCAGGTGATCGACGTGATCCGCGGGAAGGGCCATCTGGCCTGATTCGAAAAGGAACGCAGATACAGGGAATGAAGTCGGCAGAACAGAAAGCATTTCGTTTCCCCCTGACGGACGTGCATTGCCACATCCTTCCGGGGGTGGATGACGGGGCGTCATCCATGGAGGTCACCGCCGGGATGCTGGAACAGGCATACCGGGACGGGATCCGGACCATGATCGTGACGCCCCATTTCCGGATGGGCATGTTTGAGACGCCGGGCACCTGCATCCGTGAGGCGTTTCGTGAAACAGAGGCGTACGCGCAGGCGCATTTTCCGGAGATGAAACTGGTTTTAGGCTGCGAATTCCACGCGTTTTCCGAGATGGAGGAGGCGCTGAAGGCGAACCCGCGGTTCCGCCTTGGCGGGGCGTACCGGGTCCTGCTGGAGTTTTCCGGCGGGGATACGCCTTCCTACATCCGGGACCGCGTCCTCGCGGCGCAGCGGACGGGCTGCAGGGTGATCATTGCCCACGCGGAACGCTATGCCGCCATCCAGCAGGAGGAATCGCTGCTGCGGGACCTGGTCCGGATGGGCGCGGAGATCCAGGTGAACGCGGACAGCCTGCTCGGCTTTGACGGCTGGGGGATCAAACGCTTTTCCGGGAAACTCCTGGAGAAGGGGCTGGTCTCCTACATCGGGAGCGACGCGCACAATACCACGAACCGGCCGAACCGGCTCGCGGAATGCGCGCGTTACGTCGAAAAGAAATACGGCCCTGGGGCCGCGGAGCGGATTTTTTCCGAAAACCCCGAAACACTGCTGCGTGCGGTCCTCCGTACGCAGGGTTAAGAAGCATAAGAAAGTGAGAATGTGGAAAAAGCATGAATCCTTCGAACCCGAATACCGCGAACGCGGTGGAGATCGACCTGCTTGACCTCCTGAACGAGCTGCTCCGGAAGTGGCTGATCATCCTGCTCTGTGCGGCTGTCGGCGCGCTGATTGGGGTACTGTACAGCACGGCGTTCGTGACGCCGGAGTACGAGTCCTCCACCCGGCTGTACGTCGTCGCGAAGAGCGGTACGAACAGCGGGATCTCCACTTCCGAGCTGCAGGCCAGTTCCCTCCTGTCGAATGACTACGCGGAACTGGTGAAGAGCCGCGAAGTCATGGAGACCGTGATCGCGGAGATGAACCTGACCCAGGGAAGCGGGACGCGTCTGATGACCGCCTCGGAACTCAGCAGCAGGCTTTCCGTGTCGGTCCTGACGAACACGCGTGTGGTGAAGATCACGATCAAGGATACGGATCCCTACAAGGCCTGCGACATCGCGAACGCCATCCGTTCCGTCGCGGCGAAGCAGATCAAGCGCGTGACGGATTCGGAAGCCGTGAACGTCGTGGACGAAGCGAACATCCCCACCGCCCCTTCGAACCGGAACATCAACCGGAGCCTCCTGATCGGCGGGCTCCTGGGATTCCTGGTCGCCTGTATCGTGATTATTGTCCTGTACCTCCTGAACGACGCCGTCACGACGGAGGATGACGTCCATAAGTACCTCGGACTGAGTACGCTCGGTCAGATCCCGCTTACGGAAGGGCAGGAAAGCCAGAAGAAGAAACGCAGTATCTTCCGGAAGATCCTGAAAGGGGGCAGAAGATGAACCAGGTGACGATTCAGTTCGAGAACAGCAGCTACCAGACACGGGAAGCCTTTAAGGCCTTCCGGACGAACCTGCAGTTCTGCGGCACGGATAAGAAGGTGATCGCCCTGACCTCCTGCATCCCGAACGAAGGGAAGACCACCACGGTGCTGGGGCTTGCCCGGGCGCTGGCGGAGAGCGGGAAGCGCACGCTGGTCGTGGACGGGGACATGCGGAATTCCGTGCTGCTGAAGACGGTGGCGCAGGGCAGCGAAGTGAAGAACGGGCTGGCCCACGTCCTCTCCGGGCAGTGTACGCTGCCGGACTGCATCTGCGCCACGAACATCCAGAACATGTTCCTGATCTTCGCGGGATCGTTTCCCCCGAACCCGTCCGAACTGCTGGGCGGGAAGACGTTCGCGAACATGGTCACGGCGCTGCGGAAAGCATTTGACTACGTCCTTCTGGACCTGCCGCCCATCGGCATGGTCATCGACGCGGCGGTGGTGGCGCCTTCCTGTGACGGGTATGTGCTCCTGATCGCGAGCGGCGGCGTCAGCTACCGGTTCGCGCAGGAAGAGCGGGACCAGCTGGAGCGCACCGGCACACCCATCCTCGGCGTGGTCCTGAACATGGTGGATTCGGAGAAGGATTCCTACGGGCGCTACGGAAAATACGGGCGCTACGGGAAATACGGCAAGTACGGCAAGTACGGCCGCTACGGGTCCTATGGGAACTATGGGAACTACGGGGACCGGACGCAGAAACTGGACGCGATCCGTGAGGCGCTCTCCGCGGAGGATGATGTAGCCGACGGCCGGGACACGGAAGAAACGGGGGCAGGTTATGGAGAAGAATGATAAACTGGTATGGATCCTGCTTGCCGCAGCGGTGGCGCTCGCGATCGCGTGTGTGCTGGTCCGCGTGTTTTCGGACCGTACAGCCCCGAAGATCACATTTCCGGATGATTCTATCACCTACGATTTCTCGGAGGATGAGTCGGTCCTGCTGCAGAACGTCACCGCGAAGGACGACCGGGACGGCGACGTTTCGAAGTCCCTGCGCGTCGGCTCCATCAAGGTCTCTTCCGACGGGGTAACCGGGGTCGTGACCTATTACGCGAAGGACTCGCATAACAATGTTTCAAGCGCCGTGCGGCGGATCAATGTGACCGGCGTCCCGGCGGAAGCGGCGGAAAGCGAA
>JAGDAW010000216.1 GCA_017959345.1 Lachnospiraceae bacterium
CGTCTAAGAGCGGTCCCTTGCGGCACGCGGGCACCGCCTTCCATCCTGGCACTTTTTATTCTTTCAATATAAGGAGGACCCTTGATTATGAAGAATCGGTTTCCGGACGCCGGACGCCGGGGCGCGGGCTTCTGGATCGCGGCCGCGGCTGCGCTTTTGGCGTTCGCCACATCCATCGTTTACCGGGTCAGCTACGCGGGAAATATGTACTACAGTTTCACGGTTTTCCTGCTCCTGCTCCTGTGCCTCCCGGTGCCGGCCGTCATGTTCCTGACGAAGACGGACGGCTTTGCCCCGGCTGTCCTGACCGCATTGACGGCCGCTGCGCTCCTCGCGTTCATCTACGCGACCTACTTCGACATTTCCGTCGTGCTGGTCGGCATCGATAAGACGGGCTTCGACCCGGAATTCATCGTCTGCGCGGTCCTGATCACGCTCAGTTTCCTCCTTTCGGAGGTCTCCGTTTACACAAAATACCGGAAAGACGCGCCGGAGCAGGAGGCGGCATCATGAAAGGTAGAACGTTAAAGAAGATCCTGTTCAATGTGTTCGCGCTCCTGCTCGGGGTGGTCCATGTGGGCAGCATGATCGCCTTCGAGAACGCGGGCGCCATCAATACGCAGCTGGGGATCAAAACCTACGAAATCGTCAGCAAATCCGGCGGGGACGACACGGAATACATCCGCTATTACGAGTCCGTCTACCCGTCCGTAAAAGCGCTGAAAGAGGCCGGTTTCCTGAAAGCGCGGGAAGCCGAGGCGGAAGGGGCCGTCCTGCTGAAGAACAACGGCGCGCTCCCCCTCTCCCCCGGGGAGGTCTCCCTGTTCGGTTTCACGTCCATGAACCCGGTCTACGCGGGCACGGGCTCCGGGTCCGTTTCCACGGATGAGGCGCCGACCTTCGCGGACGCCCTCGAAGAGGCGGGCTTTACGCCCAACCGGACGCTGGCCGCGTGGTATGAGACCTGCGGGTACAGCCGCCAGAAGACGGCGGCCTCCGTCGTCACCGGCGAACCGTCCCGGGGCGCCCGGGCATACATCGGCGAGCCGGCTTTCGAAACCGTGGAACGGGGGGCCGGCACGTCCTTCGGGCACGGGGAAGCCGCGGTCTACGTCATCGGCCGCGTCGGCGGTGAAGGCGGCGACCTGAACAGCGCGGGACAGCCGGACGGCGTCAACGGGGATTACCTGCGGCTCAATGAAGAAGAGGCCGGGACGCTCCGGGCGCTGAAAGCCCTGAAGGACAGCGGGAAGCTCTCCTGCGTCATCCTGGTCATCAACTCCGCGAACCCGCTCTCCGCTGCTTTCATCGAAGACCCGGCCTACGGCATCGACGCCGCGCTCTGGGCCGGCTCCGTCGGCCAGACCGGCCTGTACGCCATCGGCGATATCCTCGCGGGGAAGGTCAATCCCTCCGGCCGGCTGCCGGACACCTGGTGGGCGGACAACCTGCTGAACCCGGCCATGGCGAATTTCGGGGCCTATCCCTATGAAGGTTTTTCGGCGCTTTCCGACCTTACGGTGGAATTCAGCAGCTACGTGGTCTACCAGGAAGGCATTTACCTGGGGTACCGTTATACCGAAACCCGCTACGAGGACGCGGTGCTCGGCCGCGCGCGCACCGGGGCTTTCGACTATGGGAAAACGGTCGCCTATCCGTTCGGCTTCGGGCTCAGCTATACCACATTTGAATACGCGGACATGAACGTCCGGAAGAACGGCCACGGGAACGAGACCGCCTATGAAGTCTCCGTGAAAGTCACGAATACCGGGAAAACGGCCGGCAAGGAGACGGTCCAGGTCTACCTGCAGAAGCCTTACACGGAATACGACCGGCAGAACGGCATCGAGAAAGCCGCCGTGGAGCTTGCGGGCTTCGCGAAAACCGGCGTCCTGCAGCCCGGGGCCTCGGAAACCGTGACCGTCACGGTGCCGGAGTACTTCTTCGCGTCCTTCGACACATTCGGCAAAGGCACGTACATCCTGGACGAGGGCACGTATTACCTGGCCGCCGCCGCGAACGCGCATGACGCCGTGAACCATATCCTCGCATCGAAAGGCCGGCACCTATCGGACGGCATGACGGCGGAGGGGCGCGCGGACCTCGTGAAATCCTTCCCGTACGGGTTCGACGATACGACTTACGCGGTCTCCCTCTCCACCGGCGAAAAGATCCGGCCCCTGTTCTCCGGCGCGGACATCAATACCTACGCCGGCCGCGGGGACAACAGCGTCCGGTACGTGACCCGGGACGACTGGGAAGGCTCCTTAGTCTTCTTTGAGGACCGGGACGGCGACGGGAAGAACGACAACTACGTCCGCCTTTCCATGACGCCCGAACTCCTCCGGGACGAGATCCTGGACGGGTCCGACATCCCGCGGGATCCGGACGACCTGGATTTCCCGGTCTATGAGTCCACGGAGACGGACCTCAAACTGATCGACCTCCGCGTCAACAGCGAGGGCAATGTGATCGCGTACGACGACCCGGTCTGGGACCTCCTGCTGGACCAGCTTTCCTACGTCCAGACCGCGAAACTCTGCGCGGTGGGGCTGCGGATGACCGCCGCGATCCCGGAGATCGGGAAACCGCAGACGCTGGACCACAACGGCCCCGGCGGCGTCACGCAGAAATACGGGAACGGCCAGAACGGCTACGCCGCGGTGCTCGGGGACCCGGATAAGGACCGCACCGGCACCTGCTTCCCCTGCAACGGGATCCTGGCCGCCACGTTCAACACGGCGCTCCTGAAGGAAGTCGGCGAAATCATCGGCGAAGACGGCATGTGGGCCGGTTATGCGGGCCTCTACGGGTCCGGGGTGAACATCCACCGCACGCCTTACGCGGGCCGGGTATTCGAATACTATTCGGAGGACGCGGTCCTGACAGGCCTGATCGACGCCGCGGAGACCCTGGGCATCCAGTCGAAAGGCCTCTACGTGTACAATAAACATTTTGTCCTGAACGAGCAGGAGAACAACCGCTCCGGCATCGGCACCTGGGTCCCTGAGCAGGCGCTCCGCGAGAATTACCTGCGGGCATTCGAGCTCCCCATCCGGATGGCGGACGCGAAATGCGTCATGAGCGCGTTCAACCGCCTCGGCGCGGAATGGTGCGGCGCCTGCACCGCCCTGATGACGGACTGGCTGCGGGGGGAGGCCGGCATGACCGGTTTCGCCGTAACCGATATGTACAATGTAACATACATGTCCAAACCGCACATGATCCTCGCCGGGAACGACATCCCCGACCACTCCCCGGGGCGCGGGGCCCAGGAGATTACGGATGAAGTGCTGGCCAGGGAACTCGCGCCCTACGGCCCGATGGGCTCCGATCCCTCCGCCCTGCTCGCGTGGCATATGCGCGAATCCGCCCACCGGGTGCTGTACACCACGCTGCATTCCAGGGCCATGGACGGCATCGACGCGGATTCCCTGGTGCTGATGCTGACCCCCTGGTGGGTCACCCTGCTGAACACCGTGCGGATCATCCTGGCCGTACTGGCCGCCGCGTCGGGCATCTGGCTTCTGGCGGACATCATCAAAAACCGCCGCAGGACCTGATATTTCCGGAAAGCCGGACAGAAAGGAGCTTATGATGACGAAACCCCTGGACCAGAGGACCGCTTCCTTCCTCTTCGCACTCGTGCTCTCGATCGTGCTCTGCGTCACCGCCATCCTGTACGGGGGGCAGGCGCCGGCGGACGAACCGCTGAAGACGGAAAGCACCGCCATCATCCATGAACCGGAATTCGGCGGTGTTTACATAACGATCACCATTGAGGACTTCAACGCGCTGGGCTTCGAATACGGGGACAGCGTGGACGTGGTGTTCTCGAACGGGTACCGGATGGACGATATCCCTTACTTCAGCGGCTACTACGTGGACGTCGGGGAACCGCTGCTGATCGCGTATCCCGGCTACGATTACATCAAAGCCGCCGTCAACTACGGCGCGGATGTCTGGGAGACCGGGCAGCTTAATGAGGACGACACCGCCGAGATCCGGCTCCGGGAACGCGGGAAATACCTGGATACGCAGAAAGCCCGCGATATCCATTATTATGACGAGCGCGAACGCTATGACAACGACGTATCCTTCGCGAACTTCCGGAATATCCGGATGGGCAGCCTGAAGGAGGGCATCCTCTACCGCTCCGCCTCCCCCTGCGACAACCAGCACAACCGCGCGCCTTACGCGGACGCATTGATGAAGGAGGCCGGGGTCCTCTGCGTCCTGGACCTCGCGGACACCGGGGAGAAGATCGACGGCTACATCGCAAAGGAGGATTTCAATTCCCCCTGGTTCCTGTCCCTGTATGAGAAAGGCCAGGTCATCCCCCTCGCGATGAGCATGAACTTCGCGTCAGAAGAATTCACGTCGAAGATCGCCCAGGGGTTCACCGCCATGTCGGAGTTCCCGGGGCCGTACCTGGTCCACTGCACGGAAGGGAAAGACCGGACCGGCTTCGTCTGCATGCTGATCGAAGCGCTTGCGGGCGCTTCCTATCAGGAGATCGTGGACGATTATATGAAGACCTACGACGAGTACTACAGGATCAATGAGGCCTCCGACCCGGAGCGTTACCGCCTGATCCTCGAAAAGAACCTGCTCCCCATGATCCGCTTTGTGGCGGGCGATGATACCGTCGACATCACCACGGCGGACCTGGCGCCGCTCGCGCGGGATTTCCTGGTGCGCTGCGGGATGACGGAGGCGCAGATCGACCGTTTCCTGGCACGGATCACCGGGTAAATACCGACAACTGCAGGCAGACGGATGGTTTTCTCCAGCATCACATTCCTACTCTATTTCTTCCCGCTGGTATGGCTGGTATACCGGCTGGTGCCCCGCTCCGCCGAGAACGCGGTCCTGGTGGCCGCCAGCCTGGTTTTCTATGCCTGGGGGGAACCGGTCTACCTGCTCCTGATGCTGCTGTCCATCGGGATGAACTACGCGTTCGGGCTGCTCATCGACCGGGCAAGGGAGGAGGGCATGTCCCCCGCGAAGCGCCGGTTCCACCTGGTGATGGGCGTCGCAGCGAACCTGTCGTTCCTGGTGTTCTTCAAATACGCCGGGTTCCTGTTCTCCTTGTTCGCGCCGGCGAACGCCCCGGAGATCGCCCTGCCCGTCGGCATCTCGTTCTACACCTTCCAGGCGCTCTCCTATGTGATCGACGTGTACCGGGAGAAGGTGCGGCCCAGGAAGGACCTGCTCTCTTTCGCCCTGTACATTTCCCTGTTCCCGCAGCTGATCGCCGGCCCGATCGTCCAGTATAAGGAGATCGAGCCGCAGCTGTCCCACCACCCCGGCAGCCGGAAAATGCTCCAGGAGGGGCTCTGGCTCTTCCTCTGGGGCCTCGCGAAGAAGGTCCTGATCGCGAACGCCGCCGGGCAGATGTTCACGGAGATCCGCGGCGCCGGGGGTGCCGGCGTATTTGCCTCCTGGCTCGGCGCCTTCGCGTTCACCCTGCAGATCTATTACGATTTTTCCGGGTATTCCGATATGGCGACCGGTATCGGCAGGATGTTCGGCTTCCGTTTCCCGCAGAACTTCGACGCGCCGTATACTTCCCGGAGCGTCACGGAATTCTGGCGGAGATGGCACATCACGCTGGGCAGCTGGTTCCGCGAGTACGTCTACATCCCGCTCGGCGGGAACCGCGTGAGCCGCGGCAGGCACATCCGGAACCTGCTGGTCGTCTGGCTGCTCACCGGCATCTGGCACGGGGCCGGCTGGAATTTCATCCTCTGGGGACTGTATTACGGCCTCCTGCTCATCCTGGAGAAATACGTGATCGGTGACTGGCTGGACACGCACCCGCTCCCCGGGCGGATCTATACGGCGTTCGTCGTGATCGTAGGCTGGATGATCTTCGCGATCACGGACATGGGCGAACTCGGCCGGTACCTGCTCTCCATGGCCGGCGCCGTCCGGAACGCGGGCGCGCTGTCCCTCCGGCGGCTTCTCTCCGGCTACGGCGCGGTGCTGGCCGCCGGCACAGCCGGCCTCATCCCGCAGGTCAGCCGCATCCGTAAAGTCATTTTTTCGAATTACAAGGTCCTGGCGTTCGTGATCGTAGCGGTGCTGTTCGTGCTCTGCGTCGCGTCGCTGATCCGGGACAGTTATAACCCGTTCCTGTATTTCAGGTTCTGACGGGGCTGGTGCGGTTTATGGAACATGAAGGACAGAAACAACCGAATCCCACGCGGAAGGGCTTCCTGCTCGCCCGGGTCTTCCTGGTCCTCTGGATCGCCGTCGCGCTCGTGAACGCGCTGCTCCCTTCGAAAGAGATCAGCGTCCGGGAACGCCGCGCGCTCGCCGGATTCCCGGAGTTCACGTTACGGCGCGTGCTGGACGGCCGGTTCGAAGAGGAGTTCGAGGCGTACGCGAAAGACCAGGTCCTGGGGCGTGACGCATTGGTCACCTTAAATGCCTCGGGTTCCCGCGCGCTCGGAAATGTGTACGCGTCCGGCGTCTGGATCGGGAAGGACGGCTGGCTCATCGAGGATCCCGTGCGCCTGAGCCCGGAAAATGAGTCGCCCGCGCTCGCCGCGGTCCGCCGCCTCGCTTCCGGCTGGGGGTTCGAGGTCGCCCTGGCCGTCATCCCGGAAGCCGCGGAGATCCTGTACGACCGGCTTCCCTGGGCCGCGGATGGGGCTGCGCTTGCCGGAACGTGCCGGACGTCCTGGGCTGCGCTCCTGGACGCGCACCCGCTCCCCGGCGTCACCGTCTGCGACACCGCGCCCGCCCTTTCGGCGGCTGTATCGCGGACGCAGGTCTATTACCGGACCGACCACCACTGGACCACGGCGGGCGCCCTTGCGGCCCTGCCCGTCATCCTGGAAGGACTCGGGAAAGAGGCGGGGACATTTGAACTGCTGAAGGTCTGCGATTCCTTCCGCGGGACGCTCGCCTCCGCCTCCGGCGTATACGGCACGGCGGACGAGATTGACGTCCCGGTGCCCGTAGGCCGCCCGGACGAACCGGTCCTCGTGCAGGTCGACGGCGAAAACGGCCTCCGGACTTCGGTCTACCGCCTGGACGCGCTGTCTTCCGACGACCCCTACCTGGTCTTTATGGGCGGCAACTACGGAAAATGTACCATTACCACCGGGGAAACCGGCAAAGGGCGGCTCCTGGTTTTCAAAGACTCCTATTTCAACTGCCTGCTCCCGATGCTGCTGGAACAATACAGCGAGATCGTCCTGATCGATCCGCGTTACTTTGACGACGACCCGGAGCTGCTGCTCCTCTCCATGCAAGACGCGCAGGTGCTGGTCTGCTACTCCCGCGCGGGTTTCCTGACGGACCTGCGCCTGAACCGGATCATCCCGGAGCGGGCTGCCGGGCCGCAGCCGGACCGGTGACCCATCACCCCCGGAAGGGACCGCATTTCCTGAAATGAGGCACATGTCCATGCTGAACAAGCCGAGAACACAACGGAACCGGATGCCGGCGGCGCTGCTGGCCTGCGTCCTCCTCGGTGCCGCCGCCTGCGGCCCCCAGGGGGACCCGTCTGACCTGTCCGCGGGCAAAGCCTATCTCGCGCGCCTTGAAAGCCGGGAGGTCGCGGACGTCCTTGCGGAACAGTCGCGCATGGCGGCGGAACACGAATCGGTGGACGCGTCGACCGGGGCGCCGTACGTCCCCACGGAGCCGGTGCCCTCTTCCGTGCCGGAGCCGCCGTCATCCGTACCTCCGGAGACAACGGTGACCGTTCCCGAGACGGAACCGGCGCCTTCCGGCCCCTCTGAGGAAGAACGTACGCTCAGCGCCTGGGCGCAGGAAGCGGCGGAGAACCGCGTCCGCATGCTCAGCGCTTCGGAGCTCGCGTGGTTCCGGAACCGGCTCAGCGATACGGTGTTCATCGGCGATTCCGTCGCCCAGGCGCTCGTCACGGAAGGCGTCCTCCCGGAGAACCGGGTGTTCTTCAAGCGCGGCGCGATCCTCCGCGACCTGGAGGAAACGGTCCTGCAGGCCGCCGCGTCTTATCCGAAAAATGTGGTCTTCTTCAAAGGCCTCAACGACGTGGATTACGAAACGCCGGCCACGTACGCCGAAACGTACGCCGCCCTCTGCAGCCGCATCAAGGAAGCGCTTCCAGGCGTGCGGATCTTCATCTGCGCCCTGCTCCCGCCGAGCAATGCCCTCGGCGCCGTCCGGGAAGACCTGGCCCGCTCCTGGATGTTCGACAATGAAATCCACGCCTGGTGCGTCAACTCGGGCGTGACCTATATCGACCTGCACTGGCTGGTCCAGCAGCATTTCTACCTGCCGGACGGCATCCATTTCAACAAGGCATTCTATCAGCTGTTCCTCCGGTACGTCACCGTCTGCGTCAAAGGCTGGGAGGGGGTGCCGCGATGATCCGTTCCCTGAAAAGCGGGCACCTGCTCATCCTGCTGGAGATCCTGGTCGCCGCCGCGCTGGTCCTGACCATCGTCCTGGTCCTCGGGAACCAGGTGGACCGGGGCCGCACCGCCGATGCACTCGCGGCTGCCGCCGAAAGCGCCATGGCGGACGTGTCCCGGACCCGGGAAGGCAAGGGCTGGGAACTGCTGAAATACTACGGCATCGATGAGGACGGGACGGACGGTTTCCGCCTCCTCCTGCCCGAGACCAATATGGACGCCGCCGAACTCTGCGTCGTCAAATGCCGCGATGAGGCATCCGCCCGCGCGGCCGCGGCCGCCATGAAAGCGCGGCTGGAGGAACAGGTCCGCCTCTTCGAGCATTACGGCGTGGAACAGATGAAGCTCCTTAACGCCGCGCGCGTCTTCTCGACAGGCCCTTACGCGGTCCTGATCATCGACACGCGCGCGGGGGACGCCGCCGCCGAGGTCCTCCGCCTTACGGGCGGACGCGCCGAAAACCCATGATTGACTGTTCGCTCGAATTTGAATTCCGAAAAATATAAAACCAAAACCGGGCTGCATCAACGGCCCGGTTCTTCTTGCCGGCCTTGTCAGACAGGTGCCTGTATCCCGGTTATCAAAAACCATCTTATGAACATCTGCCCTCCCGGGGCCGTTTTCCGTGTGAATTGCTGATTTGTCCTGCGGGGAAACCGCGGTTCATCGCGCCTGCGGGTGTGATTCTTTCATACATCCTGTCCCAAACAGGCTTGACGCCGCCGCGGACAGGTACTATAATACGGCTGAGTTCCGAGTTCGGAGCCAATATATTTAAGGAGGTCCGGTATGGACACATTATATCAGATTCTTACCACCGTCGTGATCGGCGGTGTCATCGGATGGCTTTCCAGCAAGATCATGGGCAGCAAGCACGGCCTTCTGATCAATATCCTCCTCGGCATCGCCGGCGGCGCGCTCGGCGGATGGCTCGGCGGCCTGATCGGCATCGGCGGCGGCTGGCCGTTCAGTATCCTGCTCGGTATCGCCGGGGCATGCCTGATCCAGTGGGCCGCGAAGCTGATCGCGAAATAAGGACCGCGGGGCTTTCGGGAATCCCGGGGGAAGCCGCAGGTCCCGCTGAGGCCTGTATCACAGGTTCATCGGGAACAGGAGTACCGGCATGATCGAAGGGTCATGCCGGTTCCTTTTTTTGATCCGTTTCCCCGACAGGCCGGAGACGGCCGGGTCATGGGAGGGGCGGATGGGCCGGCCTCTGCCTGTCCATCGATCCCGGCTGTCCTCACGGCATCCGGATCTGCCAGTACCCTTTCCGTGCAGACCCGATTCGCGCGATGATTCCTTTGTCCTTCAACGACTTCAGATATGTTCCCATCGTTTTGCGGCTGACGCCCATCTTCCCTGCCAGGACCGCCTTTGTAGATCCGGGCGCTTCTGTCAGAATCATCAGCAGCTGCTGTTCCTTTTCAGACACCTTTTCGGGCACCCTTTCGGACACCCCTTCGGGCACCTTTTCGGGCACCCTTTCGGACACCTTTTCGGACACCTTTTCGGGCACCCTTTCGGAGACCTTTTC
>JAGDAW010000026.1 GCA_017959345.1 Lachnospiraceae bacterium
AAATGGCACCATTTACGTTGTCCTGTCCCGAAGACGCGGAAAATGTGCTATACTGATGCCATCGAGGCCGAGCGCCCGCTCTCCGCAGGCGGGGAAGGACTGCGGCGTACCGGATCCAGAACCCGGATACGTACCGCTTCCCCCGCAGGCAGAAGGACGCGTCCTCCCACCCCGTAGCGGTACGCGAAGAAGGCGCCTTCCCGCCGGCGTGCGGGTTGCGGGAAGCGCGCCGGGCATCATCTATTTCTGTAAAAAAACGATTTCATCATAAAACGGAGGATATTGCCATGAAACAACAGGTATTCAACCCCTATCTGCCGTCCTGGGAGTACGTCCCGGACGGTGAACCCCACGTATTCGGGGACCGGGTCTACGTTTACGGTTCCCATGACGCCTTCGGCGCACCCATTTTCTGTGTCAACGATTACATTTGCTGGTCCGCCCCGGTCAACGACCTCTCGGACTGGCGGTACGAGGGCGTGATCTACCGGAAGACCCAGGACCCGGGCAACCCCTTCGGGATCCGCTCCCTCTACGCCCCGGACGTGACCCAGGGCCCGGACGGCCGGTACTACCTCTATTATGCCTTCGACTTCCTGGGGGAATTCGGCGTGGCGGTCTGCGACACCCCCGCCGGAAAATATGAATTCTACGGGAAAGTCCATCACAAGGACGGCAAAGTCTGGGGCAAGAAATCCGGCGAGCAGTTCCCCTTCGATCCCGGCGTCCTGACCGATGACGACGGCCGCGTGTGGCTGTACTCCGGATTTGCCACGAAAGTGCCGTTTGTCGCCTCCCGCTGGCATAATCTGAGAAATGACGGCGGCGTCGTCATGGAACTCGAACCGGACATGGTCACGATCAAGCAGGAGCCGAAGGTGATCTTCCCCATCCAGGGAAAGGAAGGCGCGTTCCCGCACGCCTTCTTCGAAGCCAGCTCCATCCGCAAGGTGGACGGGAAATACTGCTTCGTATACAGTTCGGAATACAACCACGACCTCTGCTATGCCATTTCGGACCGCCCGGACGGCGGCTTCCGGTACGGCGGCGTGCTGGTGGACCTCGGCGACCTCTATCTGGACGGGAATACGGATGAGTCGCACGCGAACAACTACCTCGGGAACACGCACGGCGGCATGCTGAACATCGGGGATGACTGGTACATTTTCTATCACAGGCAGACCAACCGGAGCTCCTATGCCCGCCAGGCCTGCGCGGAGAAGCTGGTGCGCACCCCGGACGGCGGCTTTAAGCAGGCGGAAGTGACGAGCTGCGGCCTGAACGGCGGCCCGCTGAAGGGAAAGGGCACGTACGAGGCCCGGATCGCCTGCAACCTCTGGGCAAAGGGCCATGAGACCGGCCGCGTGGACGGTTCGAACCCGAAGAAACGGCTTGCGGCGCATCCGTATTTTACGCAGACCGGGAAGGACCGGGAAGGCAACGGGGACCAGTACATCGCGAACATGCGGGACGGCGCCACCGCGGGTTATAAGTATTTTGCGTACGACGGCACGGAAACCGAGGCGGCGGTCCGGATGCGCGGCGCCGGGACCGGGGAAATGCAGTTCTCGGACACCCCGGATTTCACCCGCATCCTGGCGAAGATCCCCGTCACCCTGGCCGGCGTGGAACTCACGGCAAGCGCCCCGTTTAAGACGGAAGCCGGCGTCAAACCGCTGTATATCCGCTACGAAGGCAGCGGCGCCGTCGATTTCGTCTCCTTCACGATCGCATGACCGGTAGAAAGACAACCGCCTGCGCGCGCCGGAACTATGACGTGGTCGCGCTCGGGGAGCTCCTGATCGATTTTACGGAGGCGGGCACCGGCCCGCAGGGGAACCCGCTCTGGGAAGCGAATCCCGGCGGCGCCCCGTGCAATGTGCTCGCCATGCTGGCGAAGCTCGGACACCGGACCGCCTTCATCGGGAAGGTCGGGCAGGACGTCTATGGGGAGCAGCTCCGGAATGCCGCAGCGGAGGCCGGCATCTGCACGGACGCGCTGTTAACGGATCCGGACGTACATACCACACTTGCGGTGGTCCACCGGCGCGCGGACGGGGACCGGGATTTCTCCTTTTACAGGAACCCCGGGGCCGATATGATGCTGCGGAAGGACGAAGTGCCCCCGGAACTGCTGTCGGATACGAGGATTTTCCATTTCGGCACGCTTTCCATGACCCACCGGGGCGTCCGCGGCGCGACGAAAGCCGCGGTCCGGATGGCCCGGAAGGCCGGCGCGCTTCTGTCCTTCGACCCGAACCTCCGGCCGCCCCTCTGGGCTTCCCCGGAGGACGCACGTACGTGCATAGACTGGGGGCTTCAGCATTGCGACATCCTGAAGATTTCCGACGGTGAGCTGTTTTTCATGACCGGTGAGACGGATTTCGACTGCGGCGCGGCGATGCTGCAGGAACGTTATCCGAAGATCCGGCTGATGAACGTCACCGCGGGCCCGGATGGGAGCCACTGTTACTACGGCACGGACCAGGTTTTCGTCCCGGCGTTCCGCCTCGGCGGCACCGTGGATACCACCGGCGCCGGGGACACCTTCTGCGCGTGCGTCCTGCACCATGTGCTCGCTTCCGGGCTTGAGCACCTGCTTATGGAAGACCGCGTCCGGGAGATGCTGCGCTTTGCGAACGCCGCGGCATACCTGGTGACGACGAAGAAAGGCGCCCTCCGTTCCATGCCTGACCGGGCGGAGATCGAGCGCATCCTTGAATAACAGAAGCGGGCCGAAAGGGATCATGAACCCCCTTCGGCCCGCTTCTTTTCTGCATCAGGCACGGTTTACCCGCGCTTCCTGGCCATCAGATGGAAATTTTCAGCCCGTTCTGCTTGCCGGCGGCCCGCTCCGCGTTCCGGATGGCCCCTGCGATCATAAACCAGACGCCATAGAACACGGTGATGTACACCAGGAACAGCCCGACGACCGCGAGCGGGTAAAGCACAGGGCTGCCGCCCACAAAATCGTACACGATCTGGTACGGCGTCCCGTCGTGGCGCATCAGGAACATATAATTGTAACCGATCAGGAGATTGACCGCGTATGCCGTGACGCAGAACCCCATCAGGATCGCAAATGTGATCCAGATGTTCTCCCGTTTCATGCTCGCCAGCCCCACGATCATGATGTACAGGGCGGCAAAGCCCGCAATCGAATGGGTGAGTGCGGAGAACACATTGTCAAACGAGAGCACGGGATACGCATTATAATTCTGCCCTGCCCCGTACATGCCGAGCACCATACCCAGCGCCCCGAAAATGCTGACAAAATCCAGCGCGGCCTCGCGCATCCTCCCCTTGCTGAACGCGGCAAGCGGGAGCACGATCAGCTGGATGCTGCACAGAAACAGCGGAAGGTTGTAGATCCAGTTCATGGCGTTCCCTTCCCGGAAACAGACGATCACGATCCGGATCAGCTCTATGGCGTCCAGAAGGATGGCTGAGACCACGAGCACACGGTTCTTATCCGCCTCTGTCCGCTTCTGGTTCTTCCGCCCCAGGACGACCGCCAGCAGCACCGCAACCAGCAGCACCGTGCTGACAAAGGCAATGTGCTGCCATGAGAAAAAACCTTCCGGGAGCCGCTCATACCCCCCGAAGCCAAAAAACTCTTTCATCCTCTTTCCCTCTTCACTGTGATTCTCTCTCGGATTCCTGCGTATCTTCGTACGCAGTTTCACATTCTATCATATTTTACAATATTTGTCCATACGGCAGAATTCACAACGAAAAGGCAAAAAGTGGAAGGCCGCTCGGATGAACAGCCCTCCTCCTTACCGTATCGACAGCGTTCTCACACATCCGCACGCCGGGGGATGCCTCCCCTGCCCCACAAAAAAAGCCCCCCTGCCTGTATTTCCACAGACAGGGGGGCTTCAGTGAATCATTAAGCGTTTTCTTCTTCCTTCTTCGCTTTCTTGAAAGCGGAGAAGCCCCACAGGGCGATCGCAATGGCACCGACCACATCCAGGCCGATGATGAGGATCTTCCACCATGCCATCATGTACCCGGTGATCTTCGCGTTCATGGCGTTCGAATTCGCCACGGCGTACAGGATGTTGTGGGAAGCGGTCCGGAGGATGGCCACGTCCTGGGCGCTGGTCGCGCTCGCGTCGTTCCAGAGCAGCGGCTTCGTGGAAGCCAGGATCAGGTCATTGCCCGCGTACAGCATCTGACGGGAATTCATGAAGGAATTATCCGTCTTATAGTCGCAGATGACCAGGCCTCTGAAGCCCCACTCGTTCCGGAGGATCTCCGTCATCAGGCGGTAGTCGCCGCCGGTCCAACGGGTGCCGATCCGGTTGAAGGAGCTCATGATGCCCTTGGTGCCCACATACGCGGTCACCTGGTCTTCCTTCGCGGAGTCCGCAACCACCTCGTAACCCTTGACGCCCAGTTCGAACGGCTTCAGGTACAGCTCACGCAGCGCCTGCTCGGTGCAGAACGTGGCGACACCCGAACGGTTCGTCTCCTGGTCATTCAGGGCAAAGTGCTTCAAGTCGGTATAGACGCCGCCCTTCGCGGTTCCGTTGATGACGTTGACCGCCATCTTACCGGTCAGGATCGGGTCTTCCGAATAATACTCGAAGTTCCGTCCGGAGAACGGGCTTCTGTGCAGGTTGATGGCCGGCGCATACCAGCCGGTATACGGCAGGCCGTTTCCGTCCACATCGCCCCAGAGGCCGGTCTCACCCACGATCCTGCCCATCTGGTAAGCCAGATCCTTATTCCAGGTGGAGGCGATCACGATCTCGGACGCAAATGTGGTATTGTTGGTGTAGTGCGAATCAAGACCCGGCATGAAGTTCACGAAGCCGATGGGGCCGTCGGAGTCATTCGTCAGGTTCTTGTCGATGGACGGGATCGCGTAGGTTTCAAACGCGCCGTCATTGACCAGGTTCACCATGTCGTTGAAGGTCAGCTCGTCCAGAAGCGTCTCCCACGCAGGATCATCGTACGGTTTCCCGACCACGTCACGCATGGTAACGGCAATGCCTTCGCCGGTCTTCGGCATGGCGGTCACGCTGACGACCCACGGGTTATTGTGGGTCTGGTCCGCAAGCGCTTCCTTCTCCGTCATGTTCTCCTTGGAGAGAACTTCCCGCTCCGCAGCCGTAGGCGCCGTCGGGAACGAGCCTTCGAAGTCGGTACGGGTCATGCCCTTACGGGTCACGGTCTCGCCGCTCTCCAGTTCCACCAGGACGTCCTGGAGCCTGTACTGCAGATCCAGGAAATCATCCGAGGTGTAGAGGTTCTTCACTTCGTAGCCGGTCGTGGTGTCCTCTTTGAAGGTCACGGAAGAAGCCAGCTCGATGCTCTTCGAGTCATAGTACTCATGGCTGTTCTTGCCGGCCCGGAAAATGTATTCCCCGGCCTCCAGCTCATAGCCCTTGAACTCATTCATGTTGGCATCATTGTAGTCATAGGAGGCAAGGTCGTACGCCTTCACCGTAAATGTGGCCGTGTAGGTCTCGTTCGGCGCCAGTACAGGGGTCTTCGCGAAATCCACCAGCTGCACATAAGACTTCTCAATGCCGCCAAAATAGTAGGGAAGGGTCACGTACAGTTCGATGACGTCCTTGCCCGGGACGCTGCCGGTATTCTGGGAAGTGATCGAGATGGTCACTGCACCGTCTTTCCCTTCCAGGCTGCCGGTAATGCTGTCGATCTTCTGGCTGAAGGTGGTGTAGGAAAGGCCGTATCCGAAGGGGAAACGGACATTGTCCGCGTACCAGGTGGAGGAGGCGTCCTTCTTCGACTCTTCATAGGCACGGGTCTCATAGTAGCGGTACCCGGTATAGATGCCTTCTTCGTAAGCGATAAAGTTCCGGTTCGCCACCGGGGAACCGTTCTCCATATAAGCGGAGCCGTCCTGCCCGCCGTTCACCTGGGAGTTGTCACCGAAGTTCTGCCACGTGGGATCCTTCGTGAAATCCTTGGAGTACAGGTCCGTCGTCCTGCCGGAGGGGTTCACCTCACCGGTCAGCAGCTTGCCGATGGCCTGGGCGCCGGCGGTACCGGGGCCCCCGATCCACAGCACGGCGTCGATCAGCGGATCCGAAGTGTTGTTGTACTCGTCGATGAAGTCGCACTGGAAGCTCGTGAGGGTGTTCAGGATCACGATGACGTTGTCAAACCGGCCGGTCACATAGTCCAGCAGGGCGTATTCGTTCGCGTCCAGCTGCAGATAATGCCTGCCCTCCGTGCCGCCCGCGGTGGTGTCCTGGAACCGGGGAAGGTCCCAGCTCTCGCCGCCGAGACGGGAGAATACGACAATGGCTGCATCCTTATAATCCTTGATGCTGTTCTTCACGGCTTCGTCTGCCTTCAGGGTATCCGCCGGGGTCTCACCCATGTACAGGGTGGGGGACCCGCTGGAGCCTTCGGTCAGCGCAGGCGTGTCCGAACGGCCGGTGCCGGACCGCTTGTCGTCTTCATAGAACGCCTTCAGGGTTTCATTGTAGCTGATGCCGGCAGCCGTAAGGCCGTCGAACAGGGTGGAGGCGCCTTCGGAGGAGCCGCCGCCCGATCCGGAACCGCCAAGCACCAGTTTTACGGAACTCTTGCCGAACACGCTGACTTTCGCGTCCTTGCTGATGGGAAGCGCGTTCTTCTCATTCAGCAGCAGCACCGCGCCTTCCGACTCGATCTGCACATTCAGCTTATCGCCGGCTTCATGCACCGCGTCCTTGGATTCGTACGCGGACACATAGGCTGCCTTCACGCTGGTGTCGCGGATCGGCGTGTCGCCGCCGAGCACCGTTTTGATAATCGGCTCGTATGTGCTGGTCGCGAGAATCGTGACGGCTGTCAGGACTGCGGCCAGAATAATCGAGACGATCATCCAGGTACGGGTATGTTTGTTTTTAAAAATCATATTTCCCCGTTCTCCTTGCTTATTTTACGTTGTCATAAACCGGGGACCAGGTAAGCTTGCCGCCGAAGCCTTCGATCAGGATGCAGTCTACCATGGGTGCCACGGCCTTCATAGTGCCGCCGAACGCAGGATTGTCATTCGAGGTCTCGAGAATGATGGTATTCAGGCCTTCCTTCAGCTCGATCTGGCCGACAGTGAAACGCTTGAACGGGCTCTTGTAAGTCACGCTGTCCGCGGCGCTGTCATTGAACGCGAACACACCATAGTTGACTTCCTTCTCATTGACCTTGACCTTATAGCAGTTCTCGCCTTCCGCGGAAGTGAAGGTCCAGTTCGCCTTCATCTCGATGGCAAGCTGCGCATACAGCGTCGCGGTGCCGGCCTGGGACGCTTCGATCTCGAACTTCAGGGCAGCGCCCCTCTTGTAGAGATACGTGCAGTAATAGCCGCTGGTCTGACCATCGGAAAGAATCAGCCCGGTCTCCGTGGTCTGCGGGGAGATAATGCCGATACCGGTCGCTTCTCCGGAGTAGCCGGGGAACTTCTCGCTGGCATCAATGTAGACATATTCCGCCTGGAAGGTGGTCG
>JAGDAW010000217.1 GCA_017959345.1 Lachnospiraceae bacterium
AAGGTGTCGCTCTCCCGGCTGCCGCGCACCCCGTAGACGATCTCATTCCCGGCGAGGTACGCGTCCACCATGGCCTCCATGGCGCCGATATCGTCCTGGCCGTCGCAGTCGATGGAAATGGTGATGTCCGCCATCTCCTTCGCCTCCATGAGCCCCGCGAGCAGCGCGTTCTGGTGCCCGCGGTTCCGGCTCAGGGAGATGCCAAGGACTTCCTCATGTTCCGCGGCAAGCTGCCCGATCAGCGGCCATGTGCCGTCCGTGCTCCCGTCGTTGACGAAGAGGATCCGGCTGTCCGGGGCGATCTTCCCCGCGCCGCGCAGCGTTTCCAGTTCGGACAGGAACATGCCGGACGTCAGCGGCAGCACTTCGGATTCGTTGTAACAAGGTATGACAATAAACAATCTCGGAGCCAAGCGCGCACCCCTCCCCCGTCTTAATAATCTTCGCTCATCCGGATGACCAGCACGTCCCCGATCATGCGGATGCAGCCTTCCTGCGGGAACACCGCCATATCGCGGAGCTCCGACGTCCGCCGGATCCGCTGCCAGGTGTCCGGGTCGCAGGTATTCACATTGACGTTCATGACCCATTTGAAATAGGCGGCGTAGAGATCCCAGTTCCAGGAGGGATTATACCCGGAAATGGGGCTGGTGTAGCCGGCGCCGGTATAGGACGCGTAGTCCCGGAACCCGGACACCGTGGGGTGCAGGTAGCGCCCCATCACCGCCACCACGGTCTTCCCGCGCTCGTACCCCGGATACGACTCGATCCGGTCCAGCGCGCGCGTCATGATGGACAGCTCCGCCTTGTATTCGATGTCTTTCTTCATATAGACCGCGTTCGCGCCCTGCACATTGCCCCAGAGCATCGCGGCCACCGCGACCGCGAGCAGGGCCTGCGCGCCCCGGTAAACGAAGGACGGCGTGCCGCCGCGCTCCCAGGAGGCGATCACGGCCAGCGCGAAAATGTGGGTGAGGCAGAAGGAATAGGTCATCAGCTGGTGCGCCATGCCCTTATCCAGCACATAGATGGAATTCATGGCCAGCGGCAGGAGCAGGAGCAGGAGGACGGCCAGCAGGACGGACGGCACCTTCAGCCGGTTCCGGACGGCCGTGTGGATAAAGGCCGCCATGGTTACGACGAAAATGAGGCCCTGGATCACGATCTCGACGGCCAGCGGATAACCCGGCACCTGGCCCGCGAGCTGCGAGAAATACCGGCCGTACGCCTCTATGACCAGGTTCGGGAACGAATGATCCGTCTCCTTCACCAGCCGGAAGAGGCCGTTGTAGGTATCCGCGAGCTCATTTCCCGTGATGCGGCAGGACAGCACCACAAGCCCGTAATAGACCGCGCCGCCCAGGAGCAGCATCAGGATGCCCTTGAAGCCGCGGACCAGCACTTTGCGGAATTCGAACCCGTTCAGGAGCCGGCACAGGCAGACGGTCATGATCAATGCGACGGCCGAAGCAAAATAGGCCTGGTAAAACCCCAGGGACAACGCCAGGGGAATGGCGCCGAACAGGAACCCGAACCGTTTCCGGTCCCAGAAGTACACCGCGAGCACCGCAAGCAGGAAAGACGCCATATCGAGGTCGAATTCATAGACGTAGGTCGCGATCAGCGCGATGGACGTGATGTTCGTGCTGAGGACGCCGGCCGCCAGGAACAGGGGCAGGACGGTCCGGATCCGGAGGATCTTCGCGACCAGGTACAGCGCGAGGCCCACGAACAGGAGCCCGGTCGCGCCGATCAGCCACGGCAGGCTGATATTGACCCGGAAAATACTCCGGTAAAGCGGCACCATAAAGCGGCCGAGCTGGATCTTCCAGGACTCCTCCACCGGGCCGGAGACCAGCGCGTTCAGCGAATCATGGGAAAAGATGCTGTTGGTCAGGCCGTACAGGTGCGCAAAAAGACCCCACGCGAACGTGAAGCCTATCGCACAGACGAACAGCATGCCGTCTGAGAGTTTACGGTTC
>JAGDAW010000218.1 GCA_017959345.1 Lachnospiraceae bacterium
GGTCGGCGAAGCCTTCGCGGCGGATGCCCGCAGGAACGCGGACAAGGGCGTTGTGGATACGAACCGTTACGACGGCGTCGTCAACAGCGCCGATTCCGACGGGAAGGTGTCTTATGTGTCCAGGAACGACTGGGAAGGTACGTTCCCGAAGACGAAGATCGAGCTCGCGCAGACGAAAGACGGTGAGGTGAAGTACGACATTACTTCTAACAAACCCATCGTGGAAGACGAAGGCGCCGAGATGCCGGTTTACGGCGAAGAAAACGGCCTGACCCTCCTGCAGCTTCGCGGGAAGGACTATGATGACGAGGACTGGGACAAGCTCCTGAACGAGCTGACCTACTCCGAGATTTCCAAGTTCCTGACGGACTGCTTCGGTTACACCACGGGCATCGAAAGCATTGTCAAGCCCTACACGGATGAGGACGACGGCCCTTACGGCGTCAGCCATTCCCCGTACGCGTATTCTTCCATGAGCTGTGAAGGCATCATCGCCTCCACCTTCAACCGGGAGATCTTCGCGAAGGTCGGCGAAGCCTTCGCGGCGGATGCCCGCAGGAACGCGGACAAGGGCGTTGTGGACACGAACAACCTGAACGGCCTGTATTCCCCGGGTCTGAACATTCACCGCACCGCGTTCGGCGGCCGCGCGAGTGAGTATTATTCCGAGGATCCGTACCTCTCCGCGGTCGCTTCCGTGGAAGAGATCAAGGAAATGCAGAAGCTGGGCGTGATCGCGCACGTGAAGCACTTCATCTTCAACGATGAGGAGAGCAACCGGAACGGTATCGGTATCTGGATGACGGAGCAGGCAGCCCGGGAGATCTACCTGATGCCCTGGGAGTACAGCTGCAGCCCGTTTGAGAAGGATGCCTCCGGCAATGTGAAGGAGAACAATAAATACGGCGCGGCACACGCCATCATGACCTCCTTCAACCGCGCGGGTTACATCTGGACCAGTGCTTCTTCCGACCTGATGTTCGGCATCCTCCGGGATGAGTGGGCATGGGACGGCTACGCCATCACCGATATGGCGGAGTCCAACGGCGGCGGCCTGATGGAGCTGGACGACGGCTTCATGAACGGCACCACCTGCTTCCTGATGTCCGGCAACGAGACGAAGCTGGATCCGTTCGCATCGAGCCCGACCTTCAACCAGCGGGTACGCGAAGCGACGAAGCGGATGCTGTATGTGACGGTGAACTATTCGTCCGCCATGAACGGCATCTCCACCAACACCCGGATCGAGCGGATCACCCCGTGGTGGGAGTACCTGACGAACGGTCTGATGATCGCCATGGGCGCGCTGACGCTCTTCTCCCTGATCATGTTCATCGTGAACAGCATCAAGGTGGGCATGGCGGCGAAGAAGAAAGACGAGTAATCGGGAATATGCCGGGAAACGCATTGCGGTCTGCGGTTCCTGACTAATTAAAAAGGCCGGGCAGAGGAAGCCATACTCTGTCCGGTTTTTTTAATGGGCGCGGGGCGGCGGGGCAGGGCGCTTCTGCTAAAAAGGCGGACGCCCGCCACAATATTCGCACAAAAACGCCCCAAAAAAGATGACCTGTCTTGAACGGGGAGTGAACAGGGGAACCGGGTATGACCCGGGAAACGGGCCGTTTTGCGCGTTCCAGAGGCTGCGGGCAGCCGTCCTTCCGGAAACCGGGAAACCCGGCCGTGCCGGGATCCCCCCGGCGGATAAAAAACAGCCTAAAAACACGGCAGGAAGCGGGCGCTACCTGCCGTGTGATGA
>JAGDAW010000219.1 GCA_017959345.1 Lachnospiraceae bacterium
CCCGGGCAATGAAATGACCGTGATCCTGCTCTGCGGCCTCCAGGGCGCCGGCAAGACCACCATGGCCGCGAAGCTCGCCGGCATGCTGGTCCGGATGGGAAAGCGCCCGCTGCTCGCCGCGCTGGACGTCTACCGCCCGGCCGCCATCCGGCAGCTGGAGATCAACGGCGAGAAGGTCGGCGTGCCCGTCTTCCAGATGGGGGACCGGAACGCGCCCGCGGACATCGCGAAAGCCGCGGTGGAGCACGCGAAGAACCAGAACCAGAACGTACTGATCCTGGACACGGCCGGACGCCTCCACGTGGACGGGGACATGATGGCGGAACTGAACGCGATCAAGCGCGCCGTCACCGTGCATGCGACCATCCTCGTGCTGGACGCCATGACCGGCCAGGACGCGGTCAATGTCGCCTCCGCCTTCCACCAGGACGTCGGCGTGGACGGCGTGATCCTGACGAAACTCGACGGGGACACCCGGGGCGGCGCGGCCCTTTCGATCCGCGCGGTGACCGGCGTGCCCATTTACTATACCGGCGTCGGCGAGAAGCTGACGGACATCGAACCGTTCTATCCGGACCGCATGGCTTCCCGGATCCTCGGCATGGGGGACGTGCTCACCCTGATCGAGAAGGCCGCGAAGCAGGTGGACATGGAGGACGCGCGGGACATGGAGCAGCGCCTCCGCAAGGGCCGGTTCGACTACAATGACTACCTGAAGCAGATGGAGCAGGTGAAGAACATGGGCGGCATCGGGGCCATCCTCGGCGCGCTCCCGGCTTTCGGCGGCGGGAAGAAGAACAAACCCGACATGCCGGACGAGGACGAAGCGGAGATGGCGCTTTCGAAGGTCGAAGCCATGATCCGTTCCATGACGCCTTACGAGCGTTCGCACCCGGACGCGCTGGACATTTCAAGGAAGCGCCGCATCGCGCGGGGCTCCGGCATGACCGTGGACGAAGTGAACCGCATGGTGAAGCAGTTCGAACAGTCCCGGAAGATGATGAAGCAGATGTCGGGCATGATGAGCGGGAAGAAGGGCCGCTTCAAGCTGCCGTTCGGGCTGTGACACAAACCAGGGGATAACGTTTCCATACGTTGACCATATATTCTATTCTATACTTTCCGGAGGAAAAAACTATGGCAGTTAAAATGAGACTGAAGAGGATGGGCAAGAAGAAGGCGCCTTACTACCGCGTCGTGGTGGCGGACGTCCGTTCCCCGCGTGACGGCCGGTTCATCGAGGAGATCGGGATCTATGACCCGAACCAGGAACCCTCCCTGGTTAAGATCGACGCGGATGCCGCGAAGAAATGGCTGAACAACGGCGCGCAGCCCACCGAAACCGTCGCGAAATTATTGAAGAACGCAGGTATTGAGAAATAATCTTGTGCCGGGCATCTTGTGAAGGAGGTATCCCCATGAAGGAATTGGTTGAAACCATTGCGAAAGCACTGGTGGATTCACCCGAGGAGGTCACCGTGACGGAACAGGTAAACGAAAAAGGCACTTTGGTTACCTTACAGGTTGCGAAGGACGATATCGGCAAAGTCATCGGCAAGCAGGGACGGGTCGCGAACGCCATCCGTTCCGTGGTCAAGGCCGCCGGTATCCGGAAGAATATCCACGTGATGGTGGATATCGAGTAATGGAAAGCATGGCAGGGAATGGACAGGACCGGCGTTCATTCCCCGGACGTGCTTTTTGTTTTTTCCGTATTTTTGATCCCCATGGCACGGCAGCGGACCGCAGGGCGGCCCGGGACGGCATGGCGGACGACGCGGGCGGGCCGTCAGGACGCGGCACCGTCCGGAACCCTTTCCCTGCGTCCTGACCTGATATGGAAGAGTATCTGAGAATCGGTGTGGTGACTTCCCCCCACGGCATCCGCGGCGAGGTCAATGTGTACCCGACGACGGACGACCCCGCGCGGTTCACCCAGGTGAACCCGGTCTATGTGGAGACCCGCGGCATCCGGGCGGAACATACCATCGATCATGTAAAATATTTTAAGGGCATGGCCATCCTGAAGCTCTCCGGCGTCGATTCCAGGACGGAAGCGGAGGGCCTGAGGCAGGCGGAGATCCTGATCCACAGGTCCCAGTCCCCGAAAGTTCCGGGGCAGTACCTGATCTGCGACCTCCTGGGCATGTCCGTCGTCCGGGAGGACGGATCGGCCGTGGGCACCGTGGAAGACGTTCTGGAAACCGCCGCGCACTCGGTCTTTTCCGTGCGCACGGAGGGCGGGAAGGAAGTCCTGGTCCCGAACGTGCCCGCGTTTATCCTGGACGTCAGCGAAGCGGACAGGCGGATGACCGTGCGCCTGATCCCCGGTATGGAGGACTGATGCGTTTTTATGTCATGACGCTGTTTCCGGAGCTGGTGGAGGCGGTGACGTCGTCCAGCATTTTCGGAAGGGCCGTGGAGAACGGCATTATCCGCGTGGAAGCGGTGAATATCCGGGACTTTTCCACGGATAAGCATAAACATGTGGACGATTACCCCTACGGCGGCGGAAAAGGCATGCTGATGAAGGCGGAGCCCGTATACCGGTGCTGGGCATCGGTCATGGAGCGGGCCGGGCAGGGCGCCCGGGTGCTCTATATGGACCCCGCGGGCACGCCGCTTACCCAGGACATGGCGCGGGCGTTCGCGAAAGAGGAGTCGCTCGTCTTCCTGTGCGGTCATTACGAAGGCATCGACGAGCGCGTCCTGGAGACGGTCGTGACGGACCGGGTCTCCATCGGGGACTACGTGCTGACAGGCGGGGAGCTCCCGGCGTGCGTCGTGATGGACGCGGTCGCGCGGCAGGTCCCGGGCGTCCTGTCGGAAGGGTCCGCGGAGGAGGAGTCCTTCTCGGACGGGCTGCTGGAATACCCGCAGTACACGCGCCCGGAGACGTTCATGGGCATGAAGGTGCCGCAGGTCCTGCTCTCCGGGGACCACGGGAAAGTGGACGCCTGGAGGCGGGAACAGAGCATCCGGAGGACGTACCTGAACCGGCCGGACCTGCTGGATTCCGCCGTCCTTTCCAAAAAAGAGAAGAAATACCTGGACAAACTGAAAAAGGAGATCGGGCATGATCCTGAAACCGAAAAAGACGAAGGATTTCCGGAAGAAGATCCTGTGCGGCCCGCTGAAGAAGGGGGATGTCCCTGCGCCGGAGGCGGTGAAGGACACCCTGACGGATATTAAGGACGTCCTGGAAGACCTGGAACTGAAGGCCGCGACGCTGGTGGAACAGACGGAAGCGCCGGTCACATTTGCGGAAGGGCGGACGTATGCGTTCGGGGGGCGGACGTACCCGGTCCCGGACGGCTTCTCCGCCGCGGAAGACGGCGGGGAACTGGTCCTGTTCCTTCCGAACCCGGAGAACCCGGATGAGGCGGAAGCGTCCGCGACGATCCTGCGGGTCCGCCACGACGGGATCATGACGATCGCGGAGGCGGAGCTGCCGGGCCACGACGCGGTCACGGAAGAGAAGGAGCGCGCCATCGTCACGGCGTACTACGCGTACGAACACGAATTCCGGAACCGGGGATAGGAGACGCCCCGGGTCCCGCCTGATTCGGAAAACAAAGCAGCACCTGGCCGCCTTCCGGCGGCAGAACGGAGCAGATTATGAACTACGGCACGCAGAGAGTGCGGCTTACCACCATTGTCAGCAAGATGGAGCTGACGAACCTGACGGTCGGGCTGGACCTTGAAGACCGTTTTATCACCATGCCGGACGTGAACCGTCCGTCCCTCCAGCTGACCGGGTTCTGGGATTATTTCGAGCCCGCCCGCGTCCAGATCATCGGGAAGGTGGAATATGAATACCTTGAGCGGCTGACCCGCGAAGAGCGGCTTACCGCCTATACGCAGTTCTTTGCCCAGCAGGTCCCCTGCGTCATTTTCGCGCGTTCGCTGAAGCCCGACGCGGAGATCATCGAACTCGCGACGTCCAGGAACATCCCGCTGCTGTCCACGGATAAGGGCACGGCCGCCATTTCCTCGGAGATCATCCGCTGGCTGCACGTGCAGCTCGCACCCATGATTTCCATCCACGGGGTGCTTGTGGACGTCTACGGCGAAGGCGTGCTGATCACCGGCGAATCCGGCATCGGTAAGTCCGAAGCGGCGCTGGAACTGATCCGGCGCGGCCACCGCCTGGTCTCGGACGACGTGGTGGAGATCCGCCGCGTTTCCGACGACACCCTCGTGGGGAGCGCCCCCGAGATCACGCGCCATTTTATCGAACTCCGGGGCATCGGGATCATCAATGTGAAGACCCTGTTCGGCATTGAGTGCGTCAAGAACACCCAGCAGATCGACCTGGTCATCAAGCTGGAGGACTGGAACAAGGAGACGGAGTACGACCGGATGGGCCTGGACGACCAGTACATCGAATACCTGGGCAATAAAGTCGTCTGCCACAACCTGCCTGTCCGTCCCGGCCGGAACCTGGCCATCATCGTGGAGGCCGCGGCGGTCAACCACCGCCAGAAGAAGATGGGCTACAACGCGGCCCAGGAACTGTACAACCGCGTCCAGGAGAACCTGAACCGGAAAGACGGCGATGAACACCATGAGTTTTTTTACTGACCTTGCAGGGATCGCGGGCGAAGCCGACGTCCGTTTCGATGTGCCCGCAAGTGCGCTGACCACATTCCGGGCCGGCGGCCCCGTGGCGTGCCTTGTCACCCCGCGGGACGCGGACGTCCTGGCATCCGTGCTGGCGGCCGTCCGCGCGGAGGGGTGCCCGTATTTCCTGCTCGGGCGGGGCAGCAACCTCCTTGTCGGGGACGGCGGCTATCCGGGCGTCATGATCTCCATGCGGCAGCATCTTTCGCATGTACGGACGGAAGGGTGCGTCCTCCACGCGGAGGGCGGCGCGATGATGTCCGACTGCGCGAAGCAGGCGTATGCGGATTCCCTGGCCGGCTTTGAATTCGCGTCCGGCATCCCCGGCACGATCGGGGGCGGGCTTTACATGAACGCCGGCGCCTACGGCTCGGAGCTTTCGGATTCCGTCCTGTACGCGCGGGTCCTGATGCCGGACGGGGAAGTCCGGACCTTCACCGGGGCGATGCTGGGGCTTTCCTACCGCCACAGCGTCCTGCAGGAGAACGGCGGGATCGTCCTGGAAGCGGCGTTCCGGCTCCGGCCGGGGAAGCAGGAGGACATCCGGGCGCTCATGGAGGACCTCGCGTCCAGGCGGCGCGAGAAACAGCCGCTGGAGTACGCGTCCGCGGGCAGCACGTTTAAGCGCCCGGCGGGCTATTTCGCGGGGAAACTGATCGAGGAAGCGGGCCTGAAAGGCTTCCGGATCGGGGACGCCGGCGTGTCGGAGAAGCACGCGGGGTTCGTGGTGAACTACGGGCACGCGTCCGCCCGGGAGATCCGGGCGGTGATGGACCATACGGCAGAGGCCGTTTACGGGCACAGCGGCGTCATGCTGGAGCCCGAAGTCCGGATGATCGGCGTGTTCTGAAGCGGGATGCCTGTATCGCCCGCGCGGGACCGCGGGGATGTACGCTTCGTCCGGGAAAGGAAGGATCATGTCGTTTGCGGATACGGTCAAACGGGAACTCGCCGCGGTGGAGACGAAGGCCTATCACTGCCGGGAGGCGGAACTGCTGGGCCTGACGGTGCAGTACCGCCCGGAGGGGTTCCGGGAGGACATTGTACGGAAGAACTGCTGCAGGAGGGCTTTCCTGAGGGGGCTGTTCCTGGCGTCCGGCACCGTCAACGACCCGGAGAAGAGTTACCAGATGGAAATCTGGCTTCCGGAGCCGTCGCTCGCGGAAGCTGTAAAGGAACTGGTCCGTTCTTTTGATCTGAACGCGAAAATGATTGAAAGACGGAACGGTTTTGTGGTATATTTAAAAGAAGGCGATGACATTGCCGACTTTCTGGTGCTGATCGGCGCGAACCTGAGCGTCCTCGACATGGAAAATATCCGTGTGGTGAAGGACGTCCGGAACCGGGTCAACCGGAGGGTGAACTGTGAGACCGCGAACCTGAACAAGTCCGTGAAGGCGGGCATGACGCAGGCGCAGGCCATCCAGCGGATCGAGGAGCATATCGGTCTGATCAACCTGCCGGACAGCCTGCGGGAGATCGCGGAGCTGCGGCTCGCCCATCCGGACAGTTCGCTGCAGGAGCTCGGGGAGATGACGGACCCGCCCGTCGGGAGGTCCGGCGTCAATCACAGGCTGCGCCGCCTGATGCAGATCGCTGAGGAGGAGTTATTATGAGAGAGAGGAATGTAACTGTTTCACTGAAGGACGGGCTGGATGCCCGGGGCATCGCGATGTGTGTCCAGACCGCCAGCAGGTTCCGTTCGGGGATCTACCTGAAGGACGGGGTCCGCAGGATGAACGCGAAGAGCATCATGGGCATGATGGCCCTGGGGCTCGCGCTGGGCGACCAGATTACCGTAGCCGCGGAAGGCGAGGACGAAGAAGCGGCTGTGGACGCGATGGCGGCATTTCTGGAAGGGGCTGCCTGAACCGCGGCGGGATCCGCCGGTGAGGTGGGGCATGGATTTGTTTGATTTCATGAGGGAGACCGGTTCCAGAAAAGAGTCTCCCTTAGCGTCCAGGCTGAGGCCTTCGACGCTTTCCGGGATTGTGGGACAACAGCATATCCTGGGAAAAGACCGGATGCTGTACCGCGCCATTCAGGCAGACAGTCTTCGGTCTTTATTGTTTTACGGCCCGCCGGGCACGGGGAAGACCACCATCGCGAAGGTGATCGCGAATACGACGAAGGCGGATTTCCTGCAGCTGAACGCCACCACGTCCGGGAAGAAGGACATGGAGGAGGCGGTTCACAAGGCGCAGGAGAACCTCCGGATGTTCGGGAAGAAGACGATCCTGTTCATCGATGAGATCCACCGCTTCAACAAAAGCCAGCAGGACTACCTCCTGCCTTTCGTGGAGGACGGCACGGTGATCCTGAACGGCGCGACCACCGAGAACCCCTATTTCGAG
>JAGDAW010000220.1 GCA_017959345.1 Lachnospiraceae bacterium
AGGTCTTCCATGTCGCTGACCTTCTGGAGGAGGTCCTTGGAATCCTGGATGGAAGCCGAGCTGTTGAATTCCGCGCAGAGCGCCTTCGCTTCTTCGCCGCTGATGACCCATGCGCCGGGCTTGTCGAGCTTCGCGAGGCCCGCGTACTGCTCGGCCGTGCTGCAGAGCCAGGGCTCCACGAACAGCTGCGCCTTGGAGTCGCCGTCCTTGTAGAAGTCCGCATGGCCGTCCACCGCGTTCCGGATGGCCGTCGCGTCGATGGCGTAGGCGATGGTCAGGGGGTTGATGACCGCGTAATCCAGCACGTTGTTGCCGAGGGCGTCCTTCGTGTTGAAGCCCGTGGCCGTCCGCTCTTCGATGGAGGCGGTGGCAATGATCTTGATGTTCATGTTCTTCGCACGCTCGACGGAGGCGATGGTATTCGCTTCTTCTTCGTAACCGGCGACGCACGCGTATACGTCATAATCACCGATCTCCAGCGCCGTCACGATGTTCGTGCGGATGTTGCCGGATACGTAGTAGATCTTGATGTCGCTGTTCCCGGTCGCGAGTTCGCCGACGAAATCCGATTCCGCGATGGCTTCCGGGGTCTTGTCGTAATCCAGGCCGTACTTCTCCTGCATGGCTTTCAGGACCGCGACGGTGGAATAGAAATGGGACTCCGCCTGCTTGCCGGTGGCGGCGCAGGCATAGATGATGACGTTGTGGTTCTGGCCGTCGGAAAGGATCTCGTTCATGGCCGCCTTGTACGCGGTCTCCATGCCGGTGGTGGATGCGCCGCAGTTGCCGAGCGCCGCGTCCGCCGCCACGTTCTCACCGCTGAAGCCGGACTTCTGGTTGTGCACATAGAGGCCCTTCTTCTGGCAGGTCTCGATGACGGACTTCGCCGCGCTGGAGTCCAGGTTGATGATGCCCACGGCGCCCTTCAGCTGCTCGTTCTCGATGAAGGAGACACGGGCGTCTTCATTCTTCAGGACTTCCGAGAAATCGAACTTCATCTTCAGGGCGGGCCCGAGTTCATTGTTCAGGTAATCCTTGATGACCACGGTGTTCTCGTTCACTTCGTTCAGGATGACGCCCACCAGGATCTCCTGGCCGGTGCGGTCCGGAAGGTTCTCGAAGGGGTTCCTTCTGGAGCTGCCGGAAGGCTTTTTGTCCGAACCGCCGCAGCCGGCGAGCATGCCGGCGCAGAGAAGGACTGCGAGGATTAATGCGAATGCTTTTTTCATCTTGATTCTCCTTTTTGTTTTATGATACAGGACAGCGCCAGGGGCGCTCCCCCGTCATCCGGTACGCATCCGGGAACCGCGGCATCCCGCGTCCCCTTAATCTTTTTCGGGCAGGAGGCCGGTCCGGGTCTGGGAAATGACGACGAGGACCAGGAACAGCAGCCCGCGCACGGCCTGGATCCAGATGCTGTCGACGTTCATCATCTGCAGCCCGACGTTCAGGACCACCACGGTCAGGGCGCCGAGCAGCGCGGAATAGACGTAGGACTTGCTGCCGCCGAACACGGACATGCCGCCGAGGACGATCGCCAGGAGCACGTCCATATTCAGGGTGCTGGCGGTGTTGTTGCCGACGGAACCGGTCCGCATGATGGTCAGGATCGCGCCGAGCCCCGCGCCGACGCCCGCGATGATGAACGCGATCATCAGGTAACGGTCGTTCACCATGCCGGTGGCGGTGGAGCAGTCGGAGTTCGTCCCGATGAACTTGATGGAACGCCCGATCCCGGTGAAGTTGAAGATCACCACGCACACGAGGAAGAACACCCCGAAGATCAGGTAATGCACGTAATAATCCTGCATGACATAGATGGGTTCCATGTCGTCGATGCTGATGGTCGTATTCCCGATGACGGTCTGGTGGATGGCCAGGAGGAGCGTCATCATGACGACCGTAACGTAAAGCACCTTGACCCGGAGTTTGGACGAGATCAGCACCGCGATGACGCCGAGCAGGACGCCCGATACCACCGCCGTGATGAACATCACCGGGTAAGAGCCCGTGAATTCAAACATTTTCATGGAAAGCGCCGCCACAAGGCCGGTCATGGCGCCCATGGCGATGTTCACGTTCCCGGTGGCGTAGATGAAGGAGGCCCCGGTCGCGACGGTCGCCACGATCAGCGTCTGCTCGACGACGGTCGTAAGGACGGTACCGATATTCCCGGAGTTGATCTTATCCCCGAGCGCGATCCAGAAGACCAGCACCAGGAGGACCAGCCACACGAACGGGAGCAGCATGGACGTGAGCCTGCTGTCCTTGATTTTCAGAAAAGTATTTTTAATCCCGGTCAAATCCATGATGCACCTCAGATCATATACTCGATGAGCTGGTGTTCCGTCAGGTTGGCGGTCCGCATGCCTTCAAACGTGACTTCCCCGTCCTTCATGATCAGGATCCTGTCGCTCATCCCGATCAGCTCCTGGAGCTCTTCGGAGATCAGGATGATCGATTTCCCGGCCTGCTTCATCCTGTGGATGATGTCGTACATGGCGGCTTTCACGCCGACGTCGACGCCGCGGGTGGGGCAGTCCATGATGATGACCTGCGCGTCACAGGCCATCCATTTGCCGAAGGCCACCTTCTGCTTGTTGCCGCCGGACAGCGTGTGGACTTCCGAGTGCTTCGACTGGCACTTGATCATCAGCTCTTCCACCTGCTTATCCACGTACCGGTTCTCCTTCGCCGGGGAAACCAGGAACCCGAGGAAGCTGTTCAGCCGGTAGCCGGTGGAAGCGATATTCTCAAATATGGTGCCGGACAGGCCGAGGGACTCCGTATCCCGGTTCTTCGAGATATAGCCCATCCGGTGGTTCACCGCCGTATGGGGGCTCCTGATGACCGTCCCGTCCGCCAGGGACACCGTCCCGTCGATCACCTTCTCAAGGCCGAACAGGGCGCGCCCCACGGTGCGCATGCCGCAGTGGGACAGGCCGCCGATCCCGAGGATCTCCCCCCTGTGGAGCTCCAGGCTGAAGCACAGGAGGTCCTTCATCGTGGTGATGCAGTCCGCCCGGAGGACGACCTCGTCCTCATAGGGTTCATAATCGTTCCGGTAATAATCCCCCTTCACCTCGCGGCCGACCATCATCCGCCGGATCACGTTCTGGTCGTACGCCGCCTTCTCCAGGGAGCCGATGATCACGCCGTCGCGGAGGACCGTCAGGACGTCGCAGTATTCCGTCATCTCGTCCAGGTCATGGGAAATCATCAGGACGCACTTCCCTTCCTCCTTCATCCGGAGGATCGTCCGGTAGAGGAACTCACGCCCTTCATGGGAAAGCGCCGTCGTGGTCTCGTCCACGACCAGGATATCCGGGTTCCAGTAGAGGCACCGGGCGATCTCCACGATCTTCCGGGCCTGCATGTCCAGTTCCCCCGTGACCATGTCCGGTTCCAGCCCGAGCCCTGTCAGGCCGAGGCTGTTGAACAGCTGCCTGCAGCGCTTGTACATCTTCTGCCGGCTGACAAAAAGCCGCGTCTCATCCAGGAACAGGTTCTCGTGGCCGAGGAAAATGTTCTCCGCCACGGTGATGTTCGGGATGGTGCCCGCTTCCTGCATGATCATGCCGATCCCGGCTTCCTGCGCTTTCAGCGTGCTCTCCGGCTTCCACGGCTTGCCCTTGTAGACCATCTCCCCC
>JAGDAW010000221.1 GCA_017959345.1 Lachnospiraceae bacterium
GACCGCATTGAAGTGCTGTACGACCGCGTCCCGCTGGACCGGATGCCGCAGATGACGGCGAAGGACTATTATGTGCGCGGATGCACAGCGCTGCTGGACGCGGTCGGGCGTTCCATCCACCACATCCGGAATGTACACCAGTACGCGCGGGAAGAGGACCGGCCGGAGAAGACGATTTTCGTGATTACGACGGACGGGATGGAGAATGCGAGCCGGGAATACACCTATGAACGGCTGAGGAAAATGGTTGAGGAGCAGAAGCGGGAACACGGCTGGGAATTCCTGTTCCTGGGCGCAAATATGGACGCGATCCGGACGGCCGGCCGTTTCGGGATTGCGCCCGACCGTGCCACGAATTTCAACAGCGACCACGAAGGCACGCAGCTGAATTACAGGGTCCTGGCGAAGACCCTCTGTTCCATGCGCACGTGTGACGCCCCGATCGGCGCGGAGTGGAAAGAAGAGATCGAGGAAGATTTTAAGAGCCGCGGGAAAAAATGAAACGCGGCCGTCACAGATCGCCCGGAGCGCCCATGGCGCATTCCGGCTGCGGTGTGTTCATGACAGGACCTCCGGCGGGGTCCCGGGCTGTCCCGGGGCCCCGCCGTTCAGCAGGTCGCTCAGCCTCCGGCTGTAAAAGAAGTCGTGCACCATCCGGTCAAATTCCGTCCACATCGGCAGGGTCTGGCATACGGACTTCCGCGGGCAGTCGTTCGTCTCCCCGGCGAGGCAGGCCACCGAACAGAGCGATTCCTCCATCAGGTTCAGGATCTCCCCGACCGTATAGTCTTCGGGTTTCCTGCAGAGCCTGTAGCCGCCGCCCTTCCCGCTGGCGCCCGTAAGAAGCCCCCCGGCCACCATCTCTTTCGCGATGATCTCCAGGTATTTTTTCGATATTTCCTGTCTGGCGGCGATATCCTTTAACGGGATGAAGCCGCCGTCTTCATGCTCTGCGAGGTCGATCATCACACGGATCGCGTAACGTCCCCTTGTAGAAATCATCGCAGCACCTCCTTTGCGGACTTTCCGCCTATTATACCGCAGGGTAAGTAGGTAAATCAAGCTGTTTTTTCCGGGGAGGCGCCGCGGAACGTCCCGCGCCACCGGGGCATTCCCCATCTTTTCTAAAAACCTATTGACACAGTAGGCGAATAGGAGTATAGTGTGCGGTGAAACTGCCGAAAGGAGCGTAATTCAGTGATCTATGCGGACAATGCCGCCACGACGAAGATGAGTGAGGCGGCGATCGAGATGATGGTGAAGGCGGCGCGCGAAAGCTGGGGCAACCCCTCCAGCCTCTATGCGCACGGCCAGAAAGCGAAAGAAGCGCTGGAGAAGGCGCGGGAGGACGTGGCATCCGTGATCGGGGCGTCCCCGCGTGAAATCTATTTTACATCCGGGGGAAGCGAGGCGGACAACCAGGCCATCCTTTCCGCGGCGGCGGCCGGCCGGAAGAAAGGGAAGATGCACATCGTCTCGACGGCGTTCGAACACCACGCCGTCCTGCACACGCTGGAAAAACTGGGGCGGGAAGGGTTTGAAATCACCCTGCTCGACGTCCATGAAGACGGGCTGGTGGTCCCTTCCGAGGCGGAAGCCGCCATCCGCGAGGACACCTGCCTCGTGACCGTCATGTACGCGAACAATGAAATCGGGACCATCCAGCCCATCCGGGAGATCGGGGAGATCTGCAGGAAGAAGGGGGTGCTGTTCCATGTGGACGCCGTCCAGGCGGTCGGCCATATCCCGGTCCGGGTGGAGGAGGACTGCATCGACATGCTTTCCGCTTCCGCGCACAAGTTCCACGGGCCGAAAGGCGTCGGGTTTCTGTATGCGCGGAAGGGCGTCCGGCTGACGAACCTGGTTGAAGGCGGCGCCCAGGAGCGCGGGAAACGCGCCGGGACGGAGAACCTGCCGGGCATCCTTTCGATGGCCGTCGCATTGAAAGAATCCGCCGCCCGGATGGACGAAGCGGCCGCGCACCTGGTCCCGGTCCGGGACCGCCTGATCCAGGGCTTAAGCGAGATCCCGCATTCCGCGCTGAACGGCGATCCCGTCCGCCGGCTCCCGGGAAATGTGAACTTCTGCTTCGAAGGCATCGAAGGCGAAGCCCTGCTCCTGCTGCTCGACGACCGGGGGATCTCGGCGTCCTCGGGTTCCGCCTGTACGTCGGGCTCCCTGGACCCGAGCCACGTGCTGCTCGCCATCGGACGGGTCCATGACGTGGCGCACGGGTCGCTGCGCCTGAGCATCGGGGAGGAGATCACGGAAGAGGAAGCGGCGTACATCGTCCGGTCCGTGAAGGAAGTCGTGGCGTACCTGCGCGGGTTCTCGCCCGTCTGGCGGGACCTTACCGCGGGAAAGAGAGCATTTATTCTGTAAGGAGGCAGGACTATGGCGTTATACAGTGAAAAAGTGATGGATCATTTCCGCAATCCGCGGAATGTGGGCGTGATTGAGGACGCCAACGGGGTCGGCGAGGCCGGGAACGCGAAGTGCGGGGACATTATGAAAATGTACCTGAAGATCGAGGACGGCATCGTGCAGGACGTGAAGTTCGAAACCTTCGGCTGCGGGAGCGCCATTGCCTCCAGCTCCATGGCGACGGAACTGATCAAGGGGAAACCGGTCGGTGAGGTGCGCGCGCTGACGAACAAGGCGGTGGCGGAAGCATTGGACGGCCTTCCGGATTATAAAATGCACTGTTCGATGCTCGCGGAAGAGGCGATCCAGTCCGCGCTGCAGGATTATTATAAAAGACAGGAAAAA